>JAFMBH010000141.1 GCA_017858735.1 Bacteroidota bacterium | reverse complement strand
AAATACAGGAAGGCAGCATTTGGCAGGAGCCACAACAAAAGCTAAAAGAACAAGCTGAGTACCTAAGTAGGCAATACCATTGTGTGGTTACGAATCCGCCTTATATGGGTCAAAAAAACATGAATACTGAGCTAAAATTGTTTGTAGAAAAACGCTTCTTAGAAAGCAAGACAGATTTAATGGCATGTTTTATACAAAGGTGTTTAACATTAAATTTTACCAATGGTAAAATAGCTATGATAAACCAACATAGCTGGATGTTTTTAAGTAGTTACATCGACTTACGACCTAAATTAATTGCTAATGTTCAGTTTGAGTCAATGCTCCATTTGGGTCCGAGATCATTTCCTGAAATCGGAGGTGAAGTCGTTCAAAATACAGCTTTCGTAATTGGTAATTACAAGCCATTAAATAAAGGAATTTTTATTCGATTAACAGTATTTAACAACACTCAAATAAAGGATGAAAAAACAATAGAGACTATCCATAACCCAAACTGCGGGTGGTTTTTTATTGCAAATCAAAATGAATTTGAGAAAATTCCAGGTTCTCCATTTGGTTATTGGTTAACAGATGGTGCTATAGGGGCTTTTGAAAATAAAAGTATATCCGAAACAGGTCACTCGAGTCCAGGTGTTAGGACTGGTAGAGATAATATTTTTATTCGATTTTGGTTTGAACCATCTTTTAATAAGTTAAAAATTAATTCAAATGATAAATCTGGATTGACTTCAAGTGTTTTTACTTGGTATCCGATTACTAGAGGTGGCGAATTTAGAAAATGGTATGGAAATCTTTTTAATGTTATAGAGGCAGGCAATCATTTTGAAAGAATAAAGGACGTTTGTCATGACTATAGACTACGTGAATCAGAATATTATTTTAAAGAAGGAATTACTTGGACAATGATAACAAATAAACCTTCCTTTCGCATTGTTCCAAATGGAACTTTATTTGGTAATGGAGGTCCAGTTTTGCACATTGAAAATCATAAATATGTCCTTACATTTCTAAATAGTAAAGTCTGTTACAATATTTTGCAACTTCTAAATCCAACAATGAACATCACCAAAAGCGATATTGATAAACTCCCTCTTATCGTTTCAAAGAAAATAGAAGAACTTGCTACTAAAAATATTGAAATTTCTAAAAATGATTGGGATTCACATGAAATATCGTGGAATTTCCAAACTAATTATCTTGTAGAACAGAATGGCTATTCATTATCAGATAGTTTTAAGAAGTACATATTAAAATGTTCAACTGATATTCACGAGTTACATAAAAATGAGGAAAAATTAAACTTGCAATTTATTGAAATTTATGGCTTACAAGATGAACTAACACCAGACGTACCTTTAGAAGAAATAACCATACTCCAAGAAGAATCAAAAATAGTAAACGGAGAATTGTTTATAGACCCTGTACCTGTACTATTGCAGTTGGTGAGTTATTCCATTGGTTGCCTTTTCGGTCGCTACAGTCTTGACAAACCCGGTCTAATCCTAGCCAACCAAGGCGAAACCCTGCAGGATTTTCTGAAAGAAGTTCCAAACCCAACCTTCCTCCCCGATGAAGACAACATCATCCCAATATTGGACGGCGAGTGGTTCAATGATGACATAGTAGGCAGGTTCAAGGTATTTTTGAAAGCAGCCTTTGGAGAGGAGCATTTTGACGAAAACCTCAAATACCTAGAGGAAACCATTGGTAAAGACATCCGCAAATACTTTGTAAAGGACTTTTACAACGATCATATCAAGCGGTATAAAAAGCGGCCCATTTACTGGATGTTCAGCAGTCCAAAAGGACATTTCAAAGCCCTCATTTACATGCACCGCTATCAGCCCGATGTATGCAGCAAGATGCTCAACGATTACCTGCAAGCCTACATCAGTAAACTGGAAGCCGCCAAGCAAACCCAAACCATGCTGAGCCTGCGGGAAGATATATCAGCCCGAGAGAAAACATTGGCCATAAAAGAAACAGACAAATACGAAGCTATGCTCAAAGATTGTCGTGATTATGCCAAAACCCTGTTCACCATAGCTACCCAAAAAATAAACATCGATTTAGATGATGGCGTAAAGGTGAATTACCAGAAGTTTAAAGAGGTGTTGGTGCCTATTAAGGGATTGGAAAAAGAAGAAGAGTAATGCAAGATATATTTACCATAAGTACCAAAGTGCAGGCTGCCCTGGAAAAATTATTCCAACAGCACCGTCTTGTGTTTTGGTATGATGAAAAAGCTGAAATGACAGGTCTTTTTGATAGCCTTCATTTACCAGGCATTGAAAAGTTGACCATTGAAAACAATGAGTTTACCCTAAAGCATAAAATCCTCATTGAGCATCCAACACAACAATATCTGCTCTATCAAGCAAAGGAAAAGCCGGCTGATAATGAAAATTGGCTATTAGACCTTTTGCTTTCCAATTATGAGTTTCATACAGAAGCATCTTCCTTGTATCTGCAAGACCTGGACCTTCCTCAGGAATTCAAATCGTTAATACAAGCCCATGAGGGATTCTTTGCCAATGAAAAGCGCATCCAGGATTTAAAAAACCTGCTTGAACCGGAAGACAGTGAGAGTAAAATCAGATTAAAAATGCTGTCCATTCTTTGCGTCTCGGACCCTGAATGGGAAAAAATACTGTATGCCCTTTTTACTGAAATATTTAAAAACAGACAGGATAAGTTTAAGGCCATTGAAAAATTTGGCTTAGGGACATTTTTCTGGGAAACGATAGAAAGGAAATACCATTACAAATCAGCACATCCAACGGTAAAAGATTACCTACTGAAGCTGATTCAAGACAATTTTGAAAGAAGCATACTCCATGGGAAGCCTTTACTGAATAAAGAAGCATTCCTTTTTGTCAATCGATGGAAAGAGAACACCAAAGCCAGTCCGTTGTATAGCGCCTGGAGTCATCAACTGGAAAATGATTTGGGTATTGAGTCTTTGATTCAAACGGTTCCTGCAGACCATTTATTTGACTCAGATACTTATGCGGTTATAGACAAGAAAATTATCATAGATATTAGAAACCAGATTGAACGCAATACGCTTTCCAATCATATTCTCCAGGAGCAAATTGAAAAAAGGCGTGTGAAGTTTTTCTTTAATGAGTTTGCGAATATTTATGAAGCACTCAGCTATGCAAGTGTATTGTTAGACGAAATCAGAAAAGCTAATTTAAACATTGAAAGCCCAAAAGACGGTTTCGACAAGTATGAAAAACAAGGATATAAAATTGATTTGCTCTACAGAAAGTATATCTATTTTAGTGAACAGGCA
Organism: Bacteroidota bacterium; assembly: GCA_017858735.1. GTDB lineage: Bacteria > Bacteroidota > Bacteroidia > Chitinophagales > Saprospiraceae > BJGN01. The sequence goes on along the minus strand of JAFMBH010000141.1, from coordinate 3,414 downwards.
GAACATCAAAACATTTTAAAAGACCTTACCATTCAAATTGAGAAAGCCTACAGTAATTCTTATCTCCTAAAATTAGGGGATAACTGGCAAAGGGTACTTGACGGAATGTCCCATTGGAAAATAGACGAGGTAGTTAGTCAGAAACAATTTTTCACCCATTGGGTTGCTCCATATCTAAAAAAGGAGAACAGGGTATTTGTCATAATTTCTGATGCCCTTCGGTATGAATCTGCAGCTGAACTTAAAGAACTCATTTTAAAGGAAGACAGATACACCGCTACTTTACATTCCATATTAGGGTCATTACCTTCCTATACCCAATTGGGGATGGCTTCTTTGTTACCCCATAAATCGCTTACTTACGAAGAACAAAGCGATATCGTTTTTGCTGATGGAATAAGCACACAGGGCACAGCCAACAGAAATAAAGTATTACAGAAAGCCAGTCAAGGCTGTATTGCCATTTCTGCTGAAGACTTTTTGAAAATGAAGTCCAATACAGAAGGTCGTGAGTTTATTAAACCTTATCATGTGATATACATTTACAGTAATCATATTGACAAGACGGGTGATGACAAAACATCAGAAGGGAAGGTTTTTGAAGCCACCGAAACGGAATTTGACTATTTGCTGCGCATCCTCAGGCACATTAACAATATGAATGGCTACAACATGATAATCACCTCCGATCATGGCTATTTATATCAACACAACCGATTGGATGAATCAGACTTCACCGATTTTAGTCCAGCAGGAAATGTGTATAAATCGAGTAGGCGCTTTATTTTGGGAAAAGACTTAACGCCAAATAATTCAGTTCAAAAATGGTCTGGTTCTGCGTTAGGCTTAGGCGATGAAACGGAAGTTCAGGTGCCAAAATCTATCAATAGAATCAGAATTCAAGGTGCTGGCAGTCGATTTGTTCATGGAGGTTCAAGTTTACAGGAAATAGTTGTTCCGGTTTTAGAAATCAATAAAGCGCGCAAGAGCGATATTGAACAAGTTGAAATAGATATTATTAGTGGCTCTTCCAATATTACCAGTAATACTTTTGCGGTAAGTTTTTATCAAAAGCAACCTGTAGCAGATAAAATTCAGCAGCGACAATTAAAGGCTGCCTTTTACACCGGTTCAGGCCAATTGATTTCAGATGTAAAAACCCTGCTTTTCAATAGTTCAGAAAACGATGCAATGGGAAGGGAGAAAAGGCAAAATTTTCTTTTTACTTCAGAGGCTGCAAAGCATAATGGTCAGGATGTCTTTTTAAAGCTGGAGGAGCTTATAGAGGGTACAAGTCAATTCAAAACATACAAAAGTATCACTTACCGAATGCTTATTGCCTTCGCTAGTGAGTTTGATGATTTTTAAACAGGATAAAATATGGATACATTAGATGCGAAACTCAATAAGTCCTTTGCTGGCAAGGTGGTTCGGAAGGATTTGACCAAGCTAATAAAGGAAGGGGCAAATGTTCCAGTTTATGTATTAGAGTATTTACTTGGAATGTATTGTGCTACCGATGATGAAGCTACCATAAAGGAAGGCATTCAAAAAGTAAAACAGATTTTGGCTGATAATTATGTCAGACCGGATGAATCGGAAAAAATTAAAGCTAAAATCAAGGAAAAAGGCCGGTATAAAATTATAGATAAGGTTACGGCTAAGTTAAACGAGAAGGAAGATAGGTATGAAGGCCTTCTTTCAAACATTAATATCAAAAATGTCATCATTGATGACAGCTACATTCGTAAATACGAAAAGTTACTGGCGGGTGGTATCTGGTCCATACTTACGTTGGAATATTGGTTTGATGAAAACTCCAAAGATTCTCCATTTAAAATAGTAGATCTTAAGCCAATCCAGATGCCTGAAACGGATATTTCAGATTTTTTGAAACACAGGCAGGATTTTACGCTGGAAGAATGGATTGACATTATTTGCAGAAGTGTGGGTATGGAGCCAGTTAATTTAGATGAAAAAACAAAATGGCATTTGGTTGCCAGAATGATTCCATTTGTAGAGAAAAACTTTAATATCTGCGAGTTAGGTCCAAGAGGTACTGGTAAATCTTATGTGTATGATGAAATTTCTCCGTATTCAATTCTGATTTCAGGTGGTCAAACTACGGTTGCCAACTTATTTTACAACATGAGTACGAGAGCGGTTGGCTTAGTTGGTATGTGGGATGTGGTTGCCTTTGATGAAGTGGCTGGGATTAATATGAAAGACAAGGATGGTATTCAAATAATGAAGGGTTTTATGGCCAATGGCTCTTTTAGCAGAGGTAAGGAAAGTATAAATGCAGATGCTTCGATGGTATTTGTGGGGAATATTAACGGCTCCATCGAAAATCTGGTTAAGACAAGTCATTTGTTTAGTCCTTTTCCGAAGGACATGATTGATACTGCATTTTTTGACCGCTTTCACCATTATCTGCCAGGCTGGGAAATTCCCAAAATGCGTCCCGAGTTTATAACCAATGCTTACGGTTTTATTTCTGACTATTATGCAGAATGTTTAAGAGAATTGAGAAAACATAACTTTTCTGATGTAATTGGTCAATATTTCAGGTTGGGTAAAGACTTAAATCAACGGGATACCATTGCAGTGAAGCGGACGGTCAGTGGCTTAGTTAAGTTGTTATTCCCCGATGGAAAATATACAAAGGAGGAAGTTCGAAAATGTATTGAATATGCGTTAGTAGGCAGAAGGAGGGTAAAAGAGCAAATGAAAAAAATTGGGGGCATGGAGTTTTACGATGTCCATTTCAGCTACATAGATTTGGAGGATAATGAAGAACATTTTGTAGGCGTACCGGAGAGTGGGGGTAAAAGTCTTATACCGGAGGGCGATTTGCCTGCGGGAACAATATATGTAGTGGGTAAAAATGCTGAATCCGGACAGAAGGGATTATTCCGGCTTGACATTCAAAAGATGCCTGGAAATGGTAAAATTAGTGATACTGGTTTTGGCGGTGGGACAGCCATCAAAGAAGAGTTAAAAGAAGCGGTAAACTACCTTAGGTCAAATCTCAACCGAATAACACAATCAGCAAAATATAATGATTTTGAGTTTCATTTAAAAAGCACCGATCTTAATGGCATTGGCAATAACCGAGGGTTAGCATTGGCTATTTTTCTTTCCATAGTATCCTCCATTGCAGAGCGCCCGGTATTATCGCAACTTACTATTTTGGGTTCAATGAGTATTGGCGGGGCAATCATTGGCTCGGACAACCTGGGAGAATACCTTCAGGTAGCGGCAGATAGTGGAGCAAAAAAAGTATTAATACCTGCGGTTGACATGGCACAACTTGGGAAAGTCCCGGCAGACCTGATTTCAAAATTCAGTTTAGTCATTTATAGTGATCCAGTAGATGCTGCATTTAAAGCGATGGGGTTGGAGTAGGAGAAT
>JAFMBH010000044.1 GCA_017858735.1 Bacteroidota bacterium | reverse complement strand
GGTACAATGAAAACATTTGTTCCGTCAGGGACAAAATGGTACAATGAAAACATTTATTCCGCAAGGCGCACAAAAGGTACAATGAAAACATTTGTTAGCCCCTGGCGGCACAAATTTTGCCAAAATCCCATACCTGACCCCCTCGGGGTCACACGTTTCTAGCAATTTTAGGCCGCAAGGCGCACAACGTTACAATGAAAACATTTGTTCCGCAAGGCGCACAATGTTACAATGAAAACATTTGTTCCGCAAGGCGCACAATTTCCCCAAAATCCCATACCTGACCCCCTCGGGGTCACACGTCTATAAGACTTTGGCCCCTGGCGGCATAATGTTTTACCCTACCGCCAGGCGGAATATATTTTTTGAATGAATCCTGGAATCGCTGCGTTCTCCATCCAACGGCCCACGACAACCAGGTCTTTGGTAGAATCTACAAAAATAAAATTGGTGCCATTGCCGACATGCATATAAGCCGAGGCGGGTGCTGCGGGTATCATTTTTCTGTCTGTATTTAGGAAATAATTCATAAATCCATAATCTGTTTTGGCATCGGTTGATTTTGTGGCCATCTCGAACCACGACGTGGGCAGAATTTTTTTATTATCCCAATTCCCTTTATTCATCGTAAACAAGCCAAATCTGCCTAAATCATAAGAATTGATTATCATACCACCTCCCCAATGTCCGCCACCACTCACGGCTTGAACTGGTAATCCGTCTATAACAATCCACGAATTTCTATACCCTGTCCAGCGCCAGGTATCTGATGCACCGATAGGATCCATTACTTTTTCTTTAAGAAAAACAGGCAATGGTTTTCTCAAAATACTGGTTAAAGCCAGTGCTAATACATTTACCCTTACATCATTATATTCATAAACGGTGCCAGGTTCATTTCTTTTCCTGGATAACCATTTTGAGGCATCGGCATCGGGTCTGTCTGCCCAATCGGGTTTTTCCCATAAGGTACCTTCCCAATCACTGGTTTGCCGTAAAAGATGCTCCCACGATATTTTTTTATTATGCTCCGTTTCAAAAGGTCTTAAAAGTTCATCCTTTCCCATATCCTCCGCATTTCTATACAGCTTACCTGGATTATACCCTTCGATAGGCGGCAGATAAGTATGGACGGGATCACTTAATTGTCTTATATGACCTGTTTCCAGGGCTAGGCCAGCGACGGTACTTAAAAAACTCTTGGTAACACTATGGGTCATATCACATTTTTCAGGATGACCCCACTTGGCAACAATATAACCCTTGTAAATGATTAAGCCATTCGTATTTCCTCTCGATTCAAAAGGGCCGATGCCCATTCCGAAAGGTTCCTTGCCAAACGTGCGATAGTGGTTAACCTCCATATTGGCCGGATTTTTCGTTTCCTTAGCAAGGGCATAATTTATGGCACTTGCCAGGGAGTCACTCAAAAGGCCCATCGACGCAGGGCTTTTTTCCTGCCATTCTTGTTTTGTGGGAAAATATTTGGATTGTGCTTTTACCATAACAGGGGTAAAAAATGGCAGCAAAACAAAGGAGGCGAGTAAAAACAGCTGTCTCATGGTTCGTAATTTTCTGTAAAATATAAAAAAAACGCCGAAGGAAAGTATTCCAACGGCGTTTTTCGTACTTATGTAAGGTTGAATATTAACCTCCTACATAAATATCCCAGTTTATCTCGGACTGTGGATGAGGGAATTGCTTAAATATGGTTCCCTTGTCATAAGACGTTGGAATCTCATTCAGTTTATTATATCTCCTCGCGTCGATCCAACGATGTCCCCATGGTTCTGCCCAAAGGGAGTATCTTCTCTGGTAAAGAATTTCATTGATTAAGGCATCTTTTGTGGTTGCACCCGTGTAATTTCCAATGGCCGCCGCATTTCTGATGACATTGATGGCGTTAACTGCCTCTGTAGTTTGTCCCAGATTGGCATGTGCTTCAGCTTTCAATAAAATGAGTTCTTCATTACGGATAAAAGGTATTGGCGTTGTATTTGTCGCCCACCGAGCGTCCTGATACTGAGCAGAAAGTGGCGTAGCGTCCGTGGTAACAACGACGGGGTTATTTCTTTTAAAGAATTTTCTTGACACCCTCGAATCGCCTGCTGTTGCGTCATCAATCATAGAAGGATGAACAACAATGATGGTATTTACCGCTGCATTGGGCAGATAAAATAATGGATTGAAGGCATCAGGTGGGCCTGAATATGGATGTGCGGGACCAGCATTTAAATTACCACTCATATCCATGAAGGACCCGTCTAATGCAGTTAAAATACCTTGCCAGTCTTTTCTATAGGCATTTAAGCGAGCTAAAATAGCTTTATTGACTTTTCTAAGATTTGGAATCGTGTTGAAGGCAGCAAAGCCTGGAGTTAATTTTAATGGGAAGGCACCTGAACCAGCTGCGGCAAGGTCTTGATCTGCCTGATCTAATATGCTTTTAATATGATTTAGAGCCTCCTCATATTTTACAAACTTTCCAGGTTTCAATGGGTCTTTCACATCTATTCTAATGCCATTTTCATACACAAAATTGGCTGGAATCATAAATTGATAACCCTGGATCATTTTAGCAAAACCAGATACGGCCTTTTTCTCAGCATCTACAAGTAAAGTCGAACCATTGGAAGAACTGATTAGCACATCAGCCTGCTTAATGGCCTGATAAGGAGCTGCCCATGAACCTCCTCCCGTGGATCCAAATCCGAAGTAAGATCTATCTGGAACTCTACCAGCCTGGCCTAGCCAATCTGTTTGAAAACGGGGATCGGAAGCATTAAGATACCAGGTTTCTCTTCCAAAAGTATTCCATGCCAGAGAAATATTGACCACATAACTTCTATGAGATGCTTCAAGCCCAGTCAAAAGGAATTGTACTTGTTCTTTAGTGGCGTTAGTCTCCACACTCGCCAAAGAAGGGTTGTTGGGATCTAATACTTCATCGAGTTGTAAAGGATTACATGCGGTAAACCCTAAAACAGCCGGAATTAAAATTGCTTTTAATATATTTTTCATTTTAAAATAAATTAGTTTTTAGAAATCGAAATTCAAGTGGAAGAATATCCTTCTCGGTGTTGGATAAGGAGCAATATCCACGTTATTTGCGATGGATTGCGCACCAAAGGTGGAAGTTTCAGGGTCGTATCCGAAATAATCAGTGAATAAGAACAGATTATTTGCCGATGCGCCTAATTTTATACCTTTAATTTTGCCATTAAACATTTTCTCTAAAGAGGCTTTCGGGAAGGTATAATATAAACCTACCTCTCTGATTTTCACAAAACTGGCGTCCATTACCCAACGGCCTGCATTGTTATGAGGTGCAGGGTCGCGCTGCCTTCCATTAGGAATACCATCACCGTTTGAATCTTCAAACCATCCCTTCGTCGTTCCACCACCGTCTGCTAAGAACGCTGATAAATTGATATTGTCTCCCCCCTGCTTCCAATCTACTAAAACAGAAAGTTCAAGATTTTTAAGAATATTGAATGAGTTAAAGAAAGACGCGTTAAAATCAGGCTGATTATTTCCCCAGAAGGTAAATCCACCCGGATTACCAGCAACCGCCGGGCTACCCACTATGGTCGTTGGCGCATAGCCTTCTGCATAAAGGAAAGTACCCAAACCTGCGCCAAAGGCTCCTGCAATATAGGTTGGAATACCTAAACGGGTAAGTAACACCCTGTTTTGCCAGTACAGTACTCTGGAGAACCATCTGAATTTAGGCAAATCAATGATTGTTCCTGACACACCCAATTCTATCCCTTTATTTTCCAATTCAGCCTCATTACTTGGCGTTGTACTAACACCTACAGATGGAGCCAAATTCAAATTTTGAATATTATTTTGTGTACTTTTTATGTAATAGGTAGCTTCAATGGCTAATCTGTTATTGAAGAATCCTGCATCAACACCAAATTCCAGCTCCGAGGCAGTTTCAGGTAGAATACCTGTATTTCCAATTTGCGAAGAAACAACAGAACCTAATAATCCACCAATATTTGTTCCACCCAATGAGGTGAAAGTACTTCCAAAGGCTACGGGTCCAGAGGTTGCTCCATAAGCAATACGCGGTTTTAACTGTGTAATGGCGCCCACATTCCAAAAATCGAAATTAGCAATGTTCAATGCTAAGGAAGCTCTTGGAAAAGCATATAACTTATTTGGATCACCGTTCAATGTCGATTTATCCCAGCGAATACCTACAGTTCCAATGATTTTATCATCAAAATTGGCTTCTTGTTGTAAGAATATACCCGCTTCACTGATTTTGCTATTGAAGTTTTGGTTTATTTCCTGAATATTGGATTGCCTCAAATTTTTCTGACCTGGAACCAATCCTCTACCCCGGTTGAATAGAGAACTATTTTTGAAATCTAAACGAACCATACCACCTTGAGAGGATAAATTCAATTTGCCCACTGTTTTAGTATAAACCAAAGCAGCCTGGATATTGGTATTGAAACTTTCCTGACGTCCAATCAATAAATCACCAGGATTAGCCTGTGCTCTTTGGAACTGTAAAAATTCAGGTAAGTAAACCATCGTCGAATTTTGCAGATAATCCAATCCACCTGAAAATGTCGCTTTTAGATTACTGGTATTATTCTGAAAAAGATCAGCCGTCAAATTGAAAGCCTGGATAAAACGATTTACCGTTGAATTGTTGATACCGTGATCAGTTACCGCTATCGGGTTTTCAGAAAAATAAGGATTTACCGGATAGATACCTTGTGCATTAGGTCTTAAGTCAAAATAACTTGGAACATAAGCTATATTATAGCCAATACTCGCTCCTGCGTTATTCTGATTTCCTGTAAAGCCTCTGTCAGTCTCAGTTTTAAGATAATTGGTTGAAAAACTGAATCTTACTCTTTTAGAGATTTTGTGATCCACATTGGCTCTGACGGAATATCTTTCAAATCCAGTATTTTTTACCGTTCCATCTTCAGCCGTCACATTACCGGAAATATAAAACTTTGTTTTTTCATCGCCACCGGAAACCGTTAATCTTGAGTTACTCAAAATGGCTGGATTATCGTAAAAATAATCTTCGTAATTAATGGTCACACCTTTTCTGAAACGTTCCAGTTCAATGGGACGTCTTGCTACGGGGAAAAAGGTATTGATTTTAGCTTCGCTCCAAACATCGGTGCCAAGAAGTCTTAGAGGTGAAGCATCGCCAATGTCTTGTGAAAAACTAATTTTAGTTTTTCCTTCTGCACCTCTTTTGGTGGTAATAATGATTACCCCCGCATTGGCTCTTGTACCATAAATGGCCGCGGCAGAAGGACCTTTTAAAATTTCAATATTCTCAATATCCGCAGGATTCAAATCGGCAAGACGGTTTGATCCATCGTCTTGATTTGAGCCACCAGCTCCACTCACGGTCGCACGACCCGTTCTTTGCGTTGCATTACTTGCATACACTCCATCGAGAATAATCAAAGGTTGTGATGCCCCGGCAAGACTGGAAATACCACGTAATTGAATGGATAAACCACCCCCTGGTGCGCCACCATTGGAACGAACGGTAACACCCGCCACTTTACCGTATAAGGCGCCATCTGTGGTTTGAATAGTCGTAGTTCCTACCAATTCCTTAGCTGAAACAGAACCAACGGCATTTGCCAGATTTGACCTTTTTACGGAAGACGCCAAACCAGTGATAACCACTTCTTCGAGATTGGTCGCATCTTCGCGCAATTTGATGTTTAACACGTTATTCGAAGGTCCCGCTTTAACTAATTGGCTTAGATAACCAATGGAACTAACTACTAAGGTAACCTCGCTGTTGTCATCAATATCGAGGGTAAATTTACCATCCAAATCAGTAACTGTGCCCTTTGAAGCGTTCTGAATAATAATATTCGCAAACATCAAACCTTCACTCGTTCTTTCATCTGTGATGCTTCCTGTAATTTTGTACTGTGCCTGTAATTTATAGTTGGTAAAAAACAGAAGGGTACAAATGGAAAGGAATAGTAACCGTTTTCTTTTCATTTTTTTAAGTTTTGTAAATTAATAAATAAATTTACAAAAGTAATACTACTAATTATGTCCTTTCATTAAATATTTACTATAATTTCTATTAATTTGACAAAAAAAATAGCAACTTTACATGAATATATTTAAATATTTTTAGATGCAAAAAGATCCATTTTACCAGGAAAGTTCCAATGCTTATACCAGCAGAGAAAGGAATTTAATAGCTATTATCATCGTTTTAATTATCGCGTTAGCAGGTACGAGCTATTGGGCGTTTTTCAAGAAACAGGAAAATAGCATTATAACTAAGGAAAATATCGTTTACCAGTCTGAAAATAAGGAGTTAATCTCCCTGAGAGATTCACTGGTTTCACAGGTTGAATCGTTGAGCTCTAATTTTGCAGCATTATCAGAGGAAAACCAGTCTTTACAAGGTTCTTTGAATGAAGCTAAAAATGAGTTGACCTCAAAAATTAAAACGCTTAGTTTGTACAAAAAAAATAGTGCAAAAGAGGCAAATAGTCTCAGAGCGGAAATTCTTCAGCTGTTGGCCGTTAAAGCGGAACTCGAGGAATCTATTTCGGCACTGCAAGAAGAAAATGATAACCTGAAAGTGGAAAATACGTCCTTAACTACTAATCTGAATGAAGCAAATAAGGATAAAGCCGCTTTGGCCAATTTGAATAGAACAATGCAGGAAGAGGTAAAAAAGCTTACCTTAAATAATTTTAAAGCTGCGGCCTTCCAGGTAGAAGTAGAGACTCCTAAATCGAAATTAACCGCTAAATCGACCAGAGCAAGACGTATTGTAGTTAATTTTGACCTAACCTCCGTTCCCGACGAATATCAAGGCATTCGTACCATTTTTATGGCAATAACTGACGATAATGGTGTGCCCGTTCCCGGCTCAAATATCAATAAGAATATTGTGGTGAATGGTCAAACTATGGCTTTAAATGCCGTTTCTGGTAAAGAAGTTAATATAACGAGTAACCAAAGATTGTCTTTTTCACACAATATGGAGGACAAACTGAAACCAGGGTTTTATAGGGTGGCCGTTTACGCTGATCTTGGTATGCTGGGTTCTGCCAATTTCAGATTAGATTAGAATAAAGTTCTAAGTCTGGTTTTACCTAATCTTTTTAAAAAACATATAGAAAATATGAAGCTTATCTTTTTCTTTATTCTTTTGTCGTTCTCTTTATTTTCATGTGGTATACCAAAAAAAGATGTTCTTTTATTGGAGGATAAATACAAAAATGAGCTTATAAAATTAGATTCTCAGTTGGTAGATCAACGATCTTTTAATTATTCACTTACACTGGATAATTATAAGAAACAAGGTTCCATTGCTGCGTATGAATCGGTTCAAAAGGTGTATTTGGATAGGCTGGACTCCTTACAAAATGAAATTGACAAGTTGAACAAAAATTCTTCCCTCAGTCAAAATTTCCTTTCTGATAATATTGATTCTCTTGAAACAAAATTAGCCAATCAGTATCTTTTTACCCAGTCTATTTTAAATTACTGGACTAAATTTAATAGTCCGGTAGGTAAATTGAGTGCCATTCTTGAAGATTCACTTGCTTCGGAGGAGGATGTAATCATTGAGGAATCGACCTTGTATTGCAGTATTTCCATACCTATGGAAAAGCTATTTAAACCCTTTGTTATCCAAGCCGTTGACCCGACAGCCATGCCGTTACTAGGTAAAATAAGTGAAATTCTTTTGCTTTTTCCCGCTTTTACCATTCAGGTTATCGGTCACACGGATAACGCGATCCAACAAAATAAAAAGTTACCTGACAATTGGGATCTAAGTGTTCTAAGGGCCTCGGCGGTTTCTAAGGCTTTAGTTGAAGAATGGCAATTATCTCCCTCCAGAATTCTTGCCGCAGGAAAAGGAGAGTTCTCCCCAATGAAATCAAATGAAACGCCAGAAGGAAAGGCATTAAATCGGCGAATTGAACTGGTGGTAAGTCTCAGAACGGAGGATATCCTCCGGGATTATAAAAAATTACTTTCCAAATAATTCAACCTATTTGAACCTTTTATTTAATCTATCAGCTCTCGGTTACCTGCCAGGAGCTTCCATCTTTGCCATCTTTTAGTTCCACCTTGTTTTCCTTTAAGGCATCTCGAATAAGGTCTGCCGTCGCCCAATCTTTCCTCAACCGCGCATCATTTCTCATTTGAATGATAAGATTCATTAGACCATCCAATAAAGATTTATCCTGATTACCGGATAGATCGCCCTCTACATCGCCGTCAACGGCGAAAATGTCATTGATAAACAAACTAAATACCTGTTTTATATTGTCGAGAGTGGCAGGGGAAATCTGGTCCCAACCTATATGTTTATCTTTCAGGGAATTCAACTTATTTACCAGTTCAAAAAGGCGGGATAAAGCCTTGGGTGTATTAAAGTCGTCGGCCATATCCAGGTGGGCAGCTGCTATCAATGCTTCGATATCAGCATCTTGACCCGCGTCACCTTTTGTACCCGGGTGATTTACAGATTGAATCCATTTATATGCTTCCATTAACCGTTTGTACCCTTTTTCAGCGGCTAAGAGGGCGGCATCGGTCAGATCGAGGGTACTTCGATAATGGCATTGAAGCATAAAGAATTTCACCACCATGGGTGAGTAAGATTTTGAGATATGCTCACTATCTCCAATGAAAAGTTGTTCGGGAGAAATGGTATTTCCATCACTTTTGGACATTTTTTTGCCATTTAAAAGGAGCATATTTGTATGTAACCAATATTTGGCACCTTTACATTGGCAAGACCCCATGTTCTGGGCTATTTCGTTTTCGTGATGTGGAAATTTCAAATCATTTCCACCACCATGAATATCAAACACTTCGCCCAGGTATTTCAGGCTCATGGCAGAACATTCGAGATGCCAGCCAGGAAAACCAATGCCCCAGGGAGAATTCCATCGCATAATATGTTCATCGGAGGCTTTCATCCAAATGGCGAAATCGGCGGGATGATTTTTTTCGCTTTGATTTTTGAGGTTATCCCGGGTTTCAGAGAGTAACTCATCGATTTTTCTACCTGACAAAACACCGTAGTCCCCCTTATTATCCATATACTTTTGGGTGTCAAAATAAACACTTCCATTTTTTATATAGGCTAAACCATTTTTTAAAATAGTTTCTACCATTTCAATTTGCTCTGGAATATGACCTGTTGCCCGTGGTTCAATGCTAGGTGGTAATGTTTGAAAAATGCGCATCATGTTATGAAAGCCTACGGTATATTTTTGGGCAACCTCCATCGGTTCCTTTTTTTCAAGTCGCGCACCTTTGCTCATTCTATCTTCCCCGTCGTCCAGTAAATGTCCTACATCGGTTATGTTTCTAACATATCTAACTTGATAACCAATGGTTTGTAAGTATCTGTAAATGATATCGAAGCTGACAAATGTCCTGCAATTTCCTAAATGTACATCGTTATAAACAGTGGGACCACAGACATACATGCCTATAAAACCAGGCGTTTCAGGTATAAAAAGTTCTTTCTGACGGGTGATGCTATGATAAATATGAAGTGCTGTAGTCATTGAAAAAAGGAATTAAGGCGTAAAAATGGCAAAAATAAGGATTGTTTTATATGTTTTATGGCTTATTTCCAATTTATATCGGCGGCCACCGGACAATGATCTGAAAAATTACCAGGACTATACCTTCGGCAGTATAAGGTTTTAAATGTTTTTGAAGGCAAAATATAATCTATCCGCATACCTTTAACAGGTCCAATGTACGTTACCCCAATACCGTTTCCTGCGGCTAAAAAGGCATCATCTGCGTATTTTCTTAATTTGTTATAGACATAAGATAATGGCGTATCATTTAAGTCGCCACAAATGATAACAGGATGAGGAGATTGGGCAATGTGATCGGCCAGTATCTGGGACTGTTGTGTTCTTGTTTTTATAGATTGCTTATATTGGGATAGCATTTTTCTATACAAATGCATGTCTTTTCTTTCCGGGACAGTGCCGCCTTCTGAAATCTTGTAAGCCATGCCCGTAATTTGATTTGACAACAAATGCACGTTATATACTCTGAATATTTTTCCGTTCTCATGCCTGAAATCTGCATATTGAAAGCCATTGTCCGCACTGAAAACGAAGGATTCTGTTTTGATGGGATCGTAGGAACTGTAGATGGCCAGTCCTGCCTCTGCGGAATGAGCCGCTCTGATTAATCCAATAGACTTAGGTAAACTTCCCTTTACCATTTTCATGCCTTCAATTTCCTGAAGGCACCAAATGGCAGGATGTATTTTTAGGATTAATTTTTCCCAGGCATCATCCTGAATATATGGATGAGGATAATCTATTTCTTTGAATTCATGCGCGTTAAAAGTGGCAATTCTAAAACTTTCCGTGGTTTCACCGGGAGGTATTTTCATTCTAAAATAGCCGAAAGCGTAATCAACGCGCAAAAAAATGACCACTAGGGGTAAAAGAAAAATCCATTTCCTGCGGTACATCCAATAGATGGTGAAAATTATATTTGCCAGTAAGGAAAGTGGATAAAATAAGCTCGCGATGCCAAAGTACCAATAGTCATTTGGATTAATATAGGCACCGAGATAAAGAATAAGTAAACTAAGTGCTGTAAATACGGTAATGATTCGTATAAATGAGTCCAAATCTTACTTTTTACTAGCCTGAAATAAAAATTCTTTCTCCTCGTCGGAAAGACTGTCGTAGCCTTTCTGTTTGATTTTATCTAAAATTTGATCCAGTTGGGTTTGATGATCGAGAGAATTTCCACCTTTAACCTCCCTCTCGCTCGTGTTTTTCTGTTTAGTTGCTGTTTTTTTATGGATAACCTTGAGCGGATTGTTTCTTCTATGTGAAGCCTTATTGGAGGAGAACAAATATTGAATATACTCGGCCATTCTGTTAAATGGTAAAGATAAATCGTGGCCTTCCTGAAGTAACCGGACAAAAATAAAACCGAAAAAAGCGCCACCAAGGTGCGAAAAATGTCCTCCTGTATTTGTATTTGAGGTGATGGATATCAAATCGATAATCAATAACGCGAGAACAATAAATTTTAACTTGACATCGCCGATGAATAATAATCTAAAACTGTAATCTGGTGCAATCGTACCTGCCGCAACGACGATAGACATGATGCCCGCAGAGGCTCCTAAGGCCATTTTTGTTCCATTGGCACCGTAAGGAAGTAAATTTGCAGATAAAAAAAATATTATGGCTCCCAACAGGCCACCACAAAAATATAAGAATACAATTCTATGATTACCTAAAAAATCACCTGTTACCCTTCCAAACCAAATGAATATCAACATATTCCATAGAATATGAAAAAACTCAAGATGTAAAAACATGTTGGTAACGAGTATCCACGGATGTGTTACTACAAACATTCCGTCGGAAGACATGGCGAGGTATTTTATCAAACCCTCAAATATCGTGGACGGTTTTCCACCATTCGATAAGAAAAGGATAAAATTCAGAAGGGTAGCAATAACAAAAACAGTTACGTTAATGATAACCAATTGGTTCACCTTGTTTCCGTAACTGAATTCTGCTTTTAAATCGTTGTATATAGAACTTAGCATGATATTTGTCCTGATTAATTAAATCGCGTGGGGAATTTGTGCCAAAAAGTGATGATGAGAAATCCAAACAACGCGCCACCTAAATGGGCAAAATGAGCGACGCCGGGTTGTT
Organism: Bacteroidota bacterium; assembly: GCA_017858735.1. GTDB lineage: Bacteria > Bacteroidota > Bacteroidia > Chitinophagales > Saprospiraceae > BJGN01. Next base: position 15,904 of record JAFMBH010000044.1, on the reverse strand, counting down.
TGCCACTCAAGCCGAGGTACAGTTCTAAAGCAGCATAAATCAGTACGAAATATTTAGCTTTCAACGGAATGGGGGGAAATAGTAATTGTATGACTGAATTTGGAAAATTCATCCCATAAGCTACCAATAATCCGAAAACAGCGCCCGATGCACCAACGGTAGGAATATTCATGCTTGACATTGGTATAGCACCTGACGTCAATTCCCAATGCATGACCGCCATGTGTAAAACAAAAGAGCCAAGACCTGTTGCGAGATAGAAGAATAAGAATCTTTTCGGTCCAAAAACAGCTTCTACGGGAGGTCCGAACATATAAATAGCAAACATATTAAATAATAAATGCATGAAGTTTCCATGCATAAACATGTGCGTAACTATTTGATAGGGCTGAAAATAAGGTGAACCAGGGTAATAGACAGCCAGTAGATTGGGCTCAATAACAAATCGTACGCCCAAAAACATTATAATATTGATTATCAACAGATTTTTTACGACATCAGTAAGTTGGAGCATATTTTAGCGTTTAAATGATTCAGTAAGTTCAGATAAATTATAGGTTAGGAAACATCGGTTCCCGGAGGGACTCATTAAAGGATTTTGGCAGGCAAATAGTTCATCAATCAGGGTTTGCATTTCGGTTTGATTCAAAGTTTTTCCTCTTTTCAAGGCGCCAGCTTTGGACATGGCCCGACATAATTTTTCTCTGGTCCCCAATCGTAAATTTGTACCCTGCTTAAATTGTTCTAATAAATCTTCCAATAAACTGACTTCTTCCGATGAAGATATGCCCGCAGGAACGCCGTTTATGAGAAATCCATTATTGCCAAAAGGTTCAATATCAAAGCCTAATTTATTCATTTCGGGTAAAAGATCCATTAATATAACCGCGTCAGCAGGGCTATATTGCACCTGTCTGGGAAATAAAAGTCGCTGGGAGCTTACCCTATTTTCATTTATTGCATTTTCAAATTGCTCGTATAGTATCCTTTCATGTGCCAATTGCTGGTCCACTAAAAGAAATCCTGATTTTATTTGACACACCAAATATCGGTTATGAATCTGATAGGGTGATTTTAGTTGAAAATTTTCTGTTTCGTTAAAAAGAGGTTGTTCTGTGGAGGCCTGGTAAGTTACGACTTCTGGTCCGGGCAATTCTCCGAAATCAGGTTCCGCGTTAGAAATATTTTTCATGCCCTCATACAGTTTTTCCCATTGCTTAGTGCCTGACGCAGGGCTGTAAGTTCCGAAGCCAACCTTATTTGCGGCTTGTTCAAAGCTTGGCGTGTGCTCTTGTTTAGGCGTTGGAAAATTTAAGATAGAACGCTCAAAATCTAAGCTGCCAGATATGCCATATTGCCCTATGGCATGTCTAACGGCCACGCGTATATAACTGTATATCAAAGATTCATCTTCAAATTTAATTTCCTGTTTTGTAGGATGAATATTTATATCAATTTTACCTGGATCAATATCCATGTAAAGGACGTACAAAGGGAAAGTATCTTTTGGCAGCATATCCTCAAAGGCGCTGGTAATTGCATGCTGCAAATAATGGCTGCGAATAAACCGGTTATTAACAAATAAATATTGTTCTCCCCGTGTTTTTTTTGCGAATTCAGGCTTGCCGACAAAGCCGGTAATTCGCACAACATCAGTTTCTTCTTCAACGGGCACCAGTTTTTTATTGGACTGAACACCCAGCACCTGAGACACCCGCTGACGCAAATTTCCGGGAGCGTAAGAAGCTATTTCATTGTCATTATGGGAAAGATGCAGTTGAATAGATGGATTAGCCAGGGCAATCCTCTGGAACTCTTCAACAATATGCTTGAGTTCAACGGTATTATTTTTTAAAAAATTTCGTCGCGCAGGCACATTAAAAAATAAATTTTTTACTGAAAGGCTGGTCCCCGGACTCATGGTACAGGGTTCATGTTTTTTAATATCCGTAGCTTCCACGACTAATCGGGTACCCAGCTCGGCATTATGTAACCGTGTTTTGAGTTCGAGTTGGGCAACCGCAGCAATAGAAGCCAGTGCTTCACCACGAAATCCCATGGTTCTGATAGAAAACAGGTCGGAAGATTGCTTAATTTTAGAAGTAGCATGTCTTTCAAGGGACATTCGGGCATCCGTTTCGGACATTCCACACCCATTATCCGTTACTTGGAGAAGTTGCCGGCCGGCTTCCTTGGCATGAATGATGATAGACGTAGCGCCTGCATCCACTGCATTTTCCAATAATTCCTTGAGCACTGAAGCTGGCCGTTGAATAACTTCACCCGCAGCAATTTGATTTGCAATGGCATCGGACAGTAACTTGATGACATCTGACATCTATTCGGTTTTTTCAATCATTTGTATCCATACCGGTAAGAATTCGGTAAGGACAAAGTAGGCACCTAAAAGAAGAATACCAGTAATAAGGAGTAATCTAATGTTTTGTTGACGCTTAGATTTTTGAGCAAAGTTAGCGTCAGCCTTATATTTACTTTTGAAACCAGAACGAATGCGCATTTTAGCACCTTCCAAATCGTCCTGTTTTCTCATCTCCCGTTGCTTTCCACGCTCTTCCATTTCTTCTTTAACCGGATCATAGTACCTGGGCGTAAAAGTAAATGGCTTTGATTTTGGCAATTTGGAAAATCGAAATAATGACATGATATTTTAATTTACAATGGGTAACAAAATTAAACTAATTTTAGCTTAATACGGTATGATTTTATAACCAATTAAAATGGTAATCAGTTTGACGGTTTATTTTTTTGAAAATTTACCACTACCATATTTTAGTTGTGTACCTTTGAAGCGCAAATAATAACCAAATGATACTTTTATGAGCGATGCCATAAAACATGAGTGCGGAGTTGCCCTCATTCGTCTTAGGAAACCCTTTTCTTTTTATCAGGAAAAATATGGTTCAGCCTTTTATGGCATTGAAAAAATGCGTTTATTGCTTCAAAAGCAACGAAATAGAGGTCAGGATGGTGCAGGATTGGCAACCATTAAACTAGATCCCAAACCGGGTGAAAAATATATTAGTAGAAAAAGAAGCGTCGCTACCAACTATTTAGATGACCTCTTTGATCAGATTTATTACCATTTTAATAAACTAAAAGATTTTCAACAAGATGCTAAGTGGTTGAAAGATAATAAACCCTATATGGGCGAATTATTGCTCGGGCACCTCAGGTATGGCACGCATAGTGATAACTCCATAGAAACTTGTCACCCTTTTCTCCGCCAAAATAACTGGATTAGCAGAAACCTTTTATTGGCCGGAAATTTTAATCTGACCAATGTCGATGAACTATTTCAGGAACTGGTTGAATTGGGGCAATACCCAAAGGAAAAATCAGATACGGTTACGGTCCTTGAAAAAATAGGGCACTTTCTCGACGATGAAGTACAACGCCTTCATACCTGGTATAAACCCGACGGGCATTCAAATATTCAAATTAATGATCTTATTTATGATAATCTGGATATTCAACGCCTGTTGCGAAGGGCTTGCAAAAAATTTGATGGCGGTTATGTTATGGCGGGCCTTATAGGTCATGGTGACGCCTTTGTTATACGCGATCCCGCCGGTATCAGACCCGCATTCTATTATGCAGATGAAGAAATCGTGGTGGTCGCCTCGGAAAGACCGGCTATTCAAACCTCTATGGAAGTCAATTTTAATGACATTAAGGAAGTTAAACCAGGTCATGTCCTCATCATAAGAAAGAATGGAAGCCTGGAGGAACTTCCCTTCATTGAGCCAAGAGAAATAACGCCCTGTTCTTTTGAACGCATCTATTTTAGTAGAGGTAACGATAGGGATATCTATCTGGAAAGAAAGGCTTTAGGTAAAAAGCTTATCCCTCAGATTTTGGAAAGTATTGATTACGATTTTGAAAATACCGTTTTTTCTTTCGTTCCTAATACGGCCGAAACCGCTTTCTTTGGAATGATTGAGGGAATTTATGATAGCCTAAATGTGGTTAAAACCAAAAAAATACAGGCGTTCATGGAAAATGGGCCTGTAGATGATGTGGAGCTGCAAAAAATAATGAACTTAAAGCCCCGCATCGAGAAATTGATACTCAAAGATGCTAAAATAAGAACTTTTATTGCCGATTCGCAAACGAGGGGCAAACTGGTCTCCCACGTGTATGATATTACTTACGGTTTAGTTAAAAATAGTGTAGATACGTTGGTTTTACTCGATGATTCTATCGTTAGAGGAACCACTCTCCGCGATAGCATTATTCATATTGCCTCTACCTTGAAACCTAAAAAAATCATCATTGCCTCTACGGCTCCCCAAATTAGATTTCCTGATTGTTATGGCATCGATATGTCTAAAATGGGCGAATTCGTTGCCTTTAAAGCCTTGGTGAAACTGTTAGAGGAAAATAATAAAATGAACTTACTCCAGGAAACTTATGTAAAATGCAAAGAAGTGGAGTTTTCATCTGCCGCATTAGCTGAAAACCAGGTGAGTAGATTATACGAATCCTTTTCCTATCAGGAAATTTCCGATAAAATTGCTGAAATAGTTACGCCGCCTGATACAAATATTGACATTGAGGTGATTTACCAAACTATTGCCGATTTACACGAAGCCTGCCCGAACCACAAAGGGGATTGGTATTTTTCAGGTAAATATCCTACGCCAGGCGGGGGTAGAGTCGCGAATAGGGCCTTTATCAATTATATGGAGAAAAAAGATGTGAGAGCTTATTGAGTAAGTTTTTGCAATCTTTTTAAACGTTCGCCTGCTAAAGCCAGAGTTTCTTCTTTTTTTGCAAAACAAAAACGGATAATTCGGGCATTTGGTGGATTATGATAAAATGAAGATAGGGGAATGGCTGCAACACCTACCTCTTTTACGAGCCATTCCGTAAATGAAATGTCAAGCTCAGAACTGAGATCACTGTAATCGCAACATTGAAAATAAGTACCTTCACAGGCTAATGGTTTCAATCCTGTCCCTGAAATTAAATCTAAAAAATAATCCCTTTTTTCTTCGTAAAAATGGCTCAGTTTCATGTATTGACCAGGATCTTCCATATAATCTGCCAGGGCGAATTGCAAAGGGGTGTTCACTGAAAAAACATTGAATTGGTGAACTTTCCTAAATTCTTTTGTCAATAATGGAGGTGCAACGACATACCCGATTTTCCACCCGGTAACGTGGTAGGTTTTACCAAACGAGAACACAGCAAAGCCTCTTGCTCCTAATTCCGGATAATTTAAAATGCTTTCATGCTTTTTTCCGTCAAAAATGAGATGCTCATATACTTCATCACTTAGTAGATAAACTTCAGTATTTGACAAAACTTGTTGCAAATTCAGCATATCGGTTAATGACCATATTCTGCCTGTAGGATTATTGGGCGTGTTTATTATAATCAGTTTTGTTTGGGCACTGAACATTTTTCTAACAAGGCTCCAGTCAATGATATAATCCGGGCCTTCTAGTATTATAGGTTTTGCTATGCCACCACATAATTCAATAGCTGGTCTATAGGAATCGTAGGCTGGTTCAAAATAGATAACCTCCTCTCCCGGTCTGATTAAGGTAGAGATGACGGTGAAAATACCCTGGGTGCCGCCGGCAGTTATCGTTATTTCATCTTCTTCATGTATATGAATGCCGTAAAGTCCATTAAATTTTTCTGACAATCGCTCTCTAAGCACGGGAACACCCGTCATTTGAGCATACTGATTTTTACCTTGATAAAAATATTGGGTGGCTAATTCAAGTAAGTAGGGGTCTGGTTCAAAATCGGGAAAGCCCTGCGATAGATTGACCGCACCAAATTCTTTAGCCATATTTGACATAACAGTAAAAATAGTAGTGCCAACATTGGGTAATTTGGAATTAAAGTACATTATTTAACGGTTGTATGAGTTAAATATTTTGGTGATTCCCTCTGCTAAATCTATATCTTTTTGTGTAATTACATTTCCAGCATCATGCGTTGAAAGACGGATGTCCACTTTATTCCAGCAATTTGACCAATCGGGATGGTGATTCATTTTTTCCGATAACAAAGCAATTTGCGTCATAAAACTAAAAGCGACAGAAAAATTGTCAAATTGGAAATGTCCAATGAGCGCATTTGATTCTTCTTTCCAGTTTGTCATAAAATCGTTTTAATGGTTTAATTTCTTAATCGCATCGTCCAGTGTAACAAAAAATTGATCAACGTGTTGTTTTTCTGTGTGAATACTTGTAACACATGCTCTAAGATACAAATTTTCTTTCAACTTAAGTATTGAAAACCAAGTATTTCCCTGATCAATAATCTCTTTGTGAAAGGAAGCCAATTCGCCTGGGGATAATTTTTCTATTTTTTCATGCGTAAAAACAACAACCCCTAAAGCGCTTTGGACGGGAAGTTTCCATCCTCGTTTCACTAAACCTTCAGCCATATATTCGGCCAGAGAAAGTTGTTTTTCTATGTCGGCGGCCAAATTTATAGCTCCTTTTACCCTGAAGGCCATATAAACTTTTAAGCCGATAAATCGCCTGGACCAAAGTAAGCTATTCTGATAAGGATCATTGTTATTTTGAGAAGGCATGTACAGCGCTTCCGTTTGAAAGGTCTGATATACCGTTTGCGGATATTTACAGAAAAACATACCAGCTCCCATCGGAACACTTAGCCATTTATGGGCATCAGCAGTGACAGAATCGGCTAGTTCAATGCCTTTTAGTTTTTCGGAAATGACGGGCGAAATAATTGCACCGCCTGCCCATGCAGCATCTACATGGAGCCATAAGTTCTCTGTTTTGGCAATGTCAGACAGCTCGAAGAGCGGATCTATACTACCGATAGGGGTTGATCCGACGGTTCCTACCAAAAGGAAGGGATGAAAACCATTTTTCTTATCTATATTGATTTGTTCCTTTAAGGCTGAAACATTGAGTGAAAAATCATCATTTAAAGGAATTTTAAAAATAGAGGATGTGCCAAGACCTGCGTTTTTTGCAATCTTGTCGAAGGAATTATGAGCCAGTGAAGAGACGTAAAATCTTGGTTTTTCTTTAATTCCTGCAAGCCCCTCTGTTAAATATTCCGGAAAATAATGCGCTAAGGCACACAAAACGGCGGTAAAATTTGCTTCTGATCCTCCGGAAGTAAAATGTCCCGTGGCATTATTTGGCCACTTCATTTTTTCAATATAAAATTGAATCAGGGAATGTTCAACTTCATTTGAAAATTGAGCATGGCTGTAAGCGGCCATCTGTGGGTTAAAAAGAGCCGTTAAATAATCGCCAACAACGGCTGAAAAAGAGGTGGCGGGGTTAAAAAGGCCAAAATAACCTGGATGGGGAACATGGATATTACCTTCCTGCAGCCAGGGTAGTACATCTTCCAGGGTGCTTTCAATATTTTCTCCATCCATTAAATCTCTATCTTTTAGATAGTTTTTTATCTCTTCCACTGTTTTTTTAGGCACAATGGACATATCTGATAAACCAGCATAATAATTTTCTGTGACAGATTGGAGTTTTGAAAAAATAGAATCCATACCTTACGCTTTTAAATGCTAAGGTAATATGTCTTTATTAAAAAAGTTGGCTGGGGAAACAGCTATTTATGGATTAAGTAGTATTTTAGGACGATTACTTAATTATGTTTTGTTGACGCCCTATCTGACGAGGGTTTTCAGCACAGAATCCTATGGCATCATTTCCGACATATATGCTTATGTTGCTTTGTTGATGGTCATTTTTACCTACAGAATGGAAACGGCTTTTTTTAGATACGCCAGTCGGTCTGAAACAAAGGAAAATGCAATGTCTACCGCTAGCGTTATGTTATTGGTCAGCACGCTCTTTTTAGCAGGTGTTTTATCGTTTTTTGTTCCACAATTATCAGCCCTCCTGGGTTATGAAAAGTTTCCGGAGTATCTCTATATATTTATTGGCGTTTTGGCTTTAGATACTTTGGTGGCTATCCCTTTTGCTCAATTAAGGTTACAGAACAGACCCTGGCGATTTGCTGGTTTGAGATTGATGAATATCTTGGTTAACATAGTGTTTCTATACTTTTTCCTTGAATTGTGTCCTTATTTAATCGAAAGAGATTTTACCTGGATTAACAATATTTACAATGAAGATTTTCGCATTGGTTATGTTTTTCTGTCCAATCTTATAGCAAGTACGATAACTTTTTTTCCATTTATTACCGCTTACAAAAATCTTAAATCCAGGTTTGACAAGTTATTAGCTGGCAATATGATCAGATATGCTGCGCCTTTAGTTATTTCAGCTATCGCGGGCATAATTAACCAATTTATAGGAACACCCCTTTTAAAATATCTTGGACCTGGTACTATTTCTCAGAATTTAAGTGATGTAGGTATTTTTAATGCGGCCGCAAAAATAGCTGTCCTGATGACATTATTTACTCAGGCGTTTAATTACGCGGCAGAACCATTTTTTTTCAGGCATTCGCAACGAGATGATTCGGTGCTAATTTATGGACAAGTAGCCAGAGCGTTTACCTTGACGGGGAGCATTATTTTTTTAGGAATTCTTAGTTTTATAGACCCTATAAGTCTTTTCATTGGTCCCGATTTTCGAAGTGGATTGTACATTTTACCTTTTTTGCTCCTGGCTTATTTATTTTTAGGTCTGTTTTACAGCTTCTCTATCTGGTATAAATTGGCGGATAAAACTCACTTCGGAGGAAGAATTTCTTTTGTTGGCACCTTAATTACCGTGGTTTTAAATATTGTTTTAATTCCACATCTGGGCATGTTGGGGCCCGCCATAGCAGCGCTGGCCTGTTATTTTTTTATGGCTGCTGCCGCTTACATTTCCGGCAGCTTTTATTATCCAATTCCATATCCAGTAGACAAAATGACACATTATCTGGGTGGAGCAATATTGGGGTACATTGCTACCACTTTTATACCTGCTTTTTTCCCCAATGATATGATTTATCGGACTTTGTTCGGTGGTATCATTTTTTCTTGTTATATTATCTTTTTGCTATTTATAGAAAGGAAAATGGTATTGGCCTGGTTAAAACAAAAAACAAAATAATATAAAATAAATATGGAATATGCATTGGTTACAGGTGGAAGTCAGGGTATTGGGCGTGCTATCGCCAGGGAATTGGCTGGCAGAGGTTATGGTATTTTTCTCGCCGCGCTTGATAATTCGTTTTTAGATGAAACGGCGGCAGAGCTGATAGCTACTTTTAAGGTTCCGGTGATTAAATTCCCCATAGATTTAACGAATGAAAAGGCCGCTCTAACCATTAAAGAAACCGTTGAATCTCAAGGTATTTGCTTGAAAATTCTGGTAAATAATGCTGGTTTTGGAAGAGGCGATTTTTTTGAAAATATCTCCATGGAAACTTATCATACCATGATGGGGCTCAATAATCGGGTGATGGTTGAACTTTGCTACCATTTGCTGCCAGGGTTGAAGAAAAATAAGGCGGCTTATATTTTAAATCTTGGTAGTATGGAAAGCTTTTTACCCATGCCCGTGAAAGCGATATATACAGCATCTAAACATTTTGTTCTTGCTTTTTCTTTAGCGTTGGGCACGGAATTATCAGGAACCGGGGTCTCCGTTTCTATTTTATGTCCCGGCCCTGTGGTTACGAATGAAGATGGTATGCGGCGGATAAAAAACAATGGGGCAAGAGCCAGATTGGTGGTGATGATGCCCGAAGAGGTAGCCCCTATTGCAGTAAATGGTTTACTTTCCGGGAAAAAAGTGATTGTTCCAGGGAAAATAAATAAACTGATTCTTTTTATGAATAAGTTGCTTCCCCTTTCGTTGAAAATGGTGCTGTTAAAAAAAATAGGGATTAGTTTCTTACCTAAAGAAAGTTTGGAGGATGAACGATTTAAAAATCAGGCTTGAAAAAGTCATCTATTTTACAAAATTCGCAACACATTTGCCATAATTTTTCTGCATCGTCTAGTTTATAAGTATCTGCAGACGAGGGCTTTGGTTTGCATTTGTCCCAATATAAGCCGCTTTGATTGTGAACAGATGGTTCAGAGGCTAGAAATATTTGTGTTTGTGCTCCTATGGCAGGATTAACTCCGCCGCTTCTTCTTAATTTCCAGGCTAAAGCATGCAGCCAATTCGTTTTTTTGACCCCAATATCCGTCTTTACTAAGCCAGGTTGAACGGCAAAAGTAGATAAATGATTCACTGGTTTTCGCCTGTTCAATTCATACATAAAATGGATATTAGCCATTTTAGATTGAGCATAAGCTTTAAGGCCGTGGTAATTTTTAGTTAAGTGAATATCGTCGAAATTTATTTTCCCTTTAAAATGGGAATCGGAAGCAACACTGACCACCCGTGGATTTTCCGCTAATATTAAATTTGGATAGAGCGCATGAGTAAGTAAAAAATAGGCCAGATGGTTTATGGCAAACATAGATTCAACCTTATCTTCGGTAAAGGTTAGTTCAGAAATCCAGGTGCCTGCATTGTTCACTAAAACATCAACGACGGGGAAAATCTGTCTTATCTGGCCGGCAACTTGTCGTATATTTTGCTGAGATTCAAGTAAAATGGTTAAAACCTGAAGATTTGCAGCGGGATATTCCGATTTAATTTTAGCCGCCGCCGCTTCACCCTTCTCTTTGGAACGACAAAGCATCATTACATTAGCATCCATTTTAGCCAATGCGCGGGCTGTTTCATATCCTAATCCAGCATTGGCGCCAGTAATGACAACATTTTTATTTTTCATTGCTTATTGCTTATTTGTCGAATGGCTTGTTTGTGAAGAATCGGAGCGGGGATAATACCTAAGGGAAGTAACTGATCATTGAGTAGCTCCAGGTCAGTTTCATTTATGATGAGAAAATATTGAATTTGTGATGTATCTGCCTCAAGGCCATATATAAGAGCGTGAGCATCCAGATCGTTCCCCTGTATAAAACTAAGGGCTCCACTATCAATCTTCGTTGTGAATGTCTGTTCGTCCGTATAAAATTTCTGTCTTCTTTTGTAAATGAATCGTTGTAGGTCAAAGTATAGATACGTTGAAATCATTTTGCAATGGTCACAAGGTAAATTACCCTCATAGGCAACCTCGTTTTCCATGGGTAACTCCTTCTCTTTGAATAAGAAAGAAAACTCTTTGTCATTCAAAGATTTAGTGTTTTTATTTACTTTATCTTTTTCGCAAGACAAAAAACAGATAAGTAACAAAAAATAAAATGAAACAGGTGTAATTTTCTCCAGGCTCAAAGCAAAAACTTTATTCGCAAAAGTAAAAGTTTTTTTGAATCTGACAAGCAATATAATAAAAAAGAGAAAAATGTTATTGCTTGTAAAGCCTTTTAACGGCAAGATTGACATTATTTGTGCCTATGATCTGCACCAGATACATGCCTCTAGGTAAGTTTTCCAGAGAATGCCTGGCGTCCGGTGTTATTTCTGAAAACTCTCTTACCCTAACCCCAACCATATTGTAAAGTACAATTTTTGTAACACCCGTAACATCACTTAAACTAATAAAATGGGTGGCAGGATTTGGGAAAACATCAATATTAATGCGAGATTCTTTCCGTAAATTATCGTTCCCCCAGGAAGTACGCAAGCCTGACTGCGCCGTGAGAGACATTCCCGGCAAAGTCAAAAGTACGATAAGGATGAACAATAAACGCATCACATTTTTATTTTCCTAAAATGTAAATGTACATGATTTCAAGGTAAGGCGCAAATTAATATTGTTCAAAAAGAGAATTATTTTTCAATTTTTGAACAATATTTTTTAAATATCCTGAATCAAAAGGGATTGTATTTTAATTTTTAAAAACAGAATGGACAAAAGGCATTAAAGTGCGCTTATCTTTGTTCCCTAAAAACTAAAAGATTGAAAGCAAAAAAATCGTTTGGTCAACATTTCCTGCATAGAGAGGATATTGCTTCGGCCATTGCGGGAGCTTTAAAACAGACCGATACCGTTCCAAGGATACTTGAAATTGGTCCGGGAAAAGGTATGTTAACTAAATATTTAAAAAATATTCCTGCTGATTTTAAAATGGTTGAAGCAGATGTGGATATGATCACCTTCCTGAGGAAAAATCATCCAGCTTGGGCAGACGACATCATAGAGGGAGATTTTTTAAGCCTGAATCTGTCCCATATTTTTGAGGGGAAATCATTTCTAATGATTGGAAATTTTCCCTATAATATTTCATCGCAAATTGTTTTCCGTCTCATTCAATACAGAGCTCAAATTCCTGAATTGGTTGGTATGTTCCAAAAGGAAATGGCGGTAAGAATTGTATCCCCCCCAGGATCAAAGGATTATGGAATCATTAGTGTGCTCACGCAGGCTTATTACACGGGTGAATTACTTTTCGATGTGGATAGATCCTCTTTTAAACCACCTCCAAAAGTGCAGTCCGCGGTCATTCGATTGGAAAGAAAGCCCCAGTTGTCGCTCGATTGTAGTGAAAGCCTTTTCAAATCTGTCGTAAAACAGGCCTTCAATCAACGAAGGAAAATGCTGAGGAATTCATTGAAATCCCTTTTTCCTCAGGCCGATTTGATGACGGATCCTTTTTTTAATCAACGTCCGGAAGATTTAAGCCTGGAGGATTATATTTCCCTGACAAAGCAAATTGAACAGTATAGAATTGATTCCACAAAGTAAATACCCTTATCTTTGTATAATTATTTCGTAAGTATTAAAGTAAAATAGTATGAGTCTGGAAGAAAAAATAATGGAAGACCTTAAGGTAGCTATGAAAGCGCAGGACAAAGCGTCTATGCGTGGCTTAAGGGCCGTTAAAAGTGCCCTGCTTTTATTGAAAACAGATGGATCTGGAAAGGAAATCACACCTGAAAGGGAGATTCAATTGTTGCAAAAGTTGGTTAAACAACGCAGAGAATCTATCGCTATTTTTGAAAAGGAAAATAGAACTGATTTAGCCGAAGTGGAAAAAGAGGAAGTGGCCGTTATTGAAAAATACCTGCCGGAGGCTCTTTCCAATGAAGATCTTGAAAAGTTTATTCAAGCTTTGATCCTTTCGTCTGGTGCAACTTCCGTAAAAGATATGGGAAAAGTAATTGGCCTTGCTTCTAAAGAGTTGGCAGGAAAAGCCGATGGACGGGCTATTTCGGATATGGTAAAAAAGTGTCTGGCCGCATTATAAAGTCAATTTATTTAAAATATCATGGAAACTACATTTTTTAAGGAGCTCGGTTTGAAGGAACAAAATGCGGGTACTTCTACGGGATTAACTTTTTCAAATGATTCGAATCGGTTTATTGATTCTTTTTCTCCTGTGGATGGTTCGCTCTTAGGTCACGTTTCCATAACTACAGACCTTGAGTTCAAAAATATGATGGAAAAGGCGTCTGCCGCTTTTGTAATCTGGCGCGCTATTCCCGCTCCTAAAAGAGGGGAGGTGGTTCGTCAATATGGCGATGTTCTTAGGAAACATAAAGAAGCACTTGGGAAACTTGTTTCCGCTGAAATGGGGAAAAGTTTGCAAGAGGGCTATGGTGAGGTTCAGGAAATGATCGATATATGTGATTTTGCCGTTGGTCTTTCCCGTCAATTATATGGATTAACCATGCATTCAGAAAGGCCCGGGCATAGAATGTATGAACAATGGCATCCGCTGGGTATAGTTGGCGTCATTTCTGCTTTTAATTTCCCCGTCGCTGTGTGGTCGTGGAATGCTATGATTGCTCTCGTTTGCGGGGATGTGGTAGTGTGGAAACCCTCAGAAAAAACACCGCTTTGTGCCGTTGCCTGCCATTTGCTTTTGGAAAATGTACTTCGTGAAAATGCAGTGCCCGAAGGGGTTTGTAACCTGGTTACAGGCGATTATGAAGTGGGAGAATGGCTCACTTCTGACACCAGAATACCCCTTATATCCGCTACCGGCAGTACCAGAATGGGCAAAATCGTTGCCACAAAATTAGCCGCCCGTTTGGGGAAATCAATCCTGGAACTGGGGGGGAATAATGCCATTATCGTAACCCCAAGTGCCGATCTGGATCTTGTGCTTACTGGCGCTCTGTTCGGAGCTGTCGGAACCGCTGGCCAAAGATGTACCTCTACCAGAAGATTGATTGTTCACGAATCAATTTTTGATGCTGTTAAAGATAAATTGAGCCGCGCTTATGCTCAACTGAGAATAGGTAATCCTCTGGATGCCAATATTCACGTAGGTCCTCTTATCGATAAGGAGGCCGTCGAAAATTATTTAGAGGCTATTCGTCAGATTTCTTTGCAAGGAGGTACCCTGTTGGTTGAAGGGGGTGTACTGACAGGTGACGCCTATTCAAGTGGTTGTTATGTAAAACCTTGTATCGCGTTAGCAAAGCCCGACATGGAAATAGTTAAACACGAAACTTTCGCACCTATTTTATACCTCTTGTCTTACCGTACTTTGGAGGAGGCTATAGCTATTCAGAACAATGTTCCTCAAGGTCTTTCCAGTGCTATTATGACGAATGATTTAAGGGAAGCAGAGTTGTTTTTATCAACAAATGGCTCAGATTGCGGTATCGCCAATGTCAATATTGGAACAAGTGGTGCTGAAATAGGCGGCGCTTTTGGTGGAGAAAAGGAAACTGGTGGCGGTAGAGAAAGTGGTTCCGATGCCTGGAAAGCTTATATGCGCCGTCAAACCAATACCATAAATTATGGGAAAACCCTCCCTCTGGCACAAGGTATTACTTTTGATCTCTAAGAAAATATATTAAGGATGTTGAAACGTTGGTCGATAATGAAAATGAAGGAATGCCTCGTCATTCTTTGAAAATTTGAATGAGATTAACAGATGTTTCAACATCCCAATTTGCTTTTATTTCCTCCACAGGTATTAATACTATTTTTTCAGGTTGTCGGTGAAACTGCAAACTTCCGGTATCCCATATTCCATTATTATTACCGTCTTTTATAACCTTCAAGGTGTATTTTCCGGGAGACAATAAGTTGAGAGAAATGCCTTCCGGCGCATTTCCATGAATCTGTTTTTCATATAAAATACGCTGGGATTCGTCCGTAATCTGAACTACATAATGCATATTTGAATCAATAGCGGCTATTTTAACCACTAAATTGCCATAATCTTCCGTTTTTCCAACCGTTAGATTAACCCTTAAACTATCGGTTGTTTTACCGTAAATATCCTGGATAGCTCCCGGCGGAATATTCAGTTTATAAGTGTTTCCCTCTTGCCATCGACCATGTAATAAAAATTTTCTCGGATAAATGCTGTCCTGAACAAAATATAGCGTGTCAGAAACGGGTATGCTATCTTGTATCTGAATAATTTTTGATGCATCAAAGGATGATAAGGGTCTTAACAGTGATAATTCAAGGGGAGCCCCTGGCTTTATATTTTGTTGAATAACGCCACTTTCAGGAGCATTCTCTACTCTTAACTTATCAAAAGCAGGCATTGCAACAGAAGTATTGAATTTTAAGGTGTCAACGGAATTCAAACCACTTTGTACCCCTATTTGCCAGGGTGTTTTTGCTCCAGTTGGATTAAACCAAAGCTTCAATGTGTCTTTCACGCTTTCTCTGTAAAGTTTAGGCGCAAGGGAATCCGTAAAAATAAGAACCTCATCAGGCGATTGGTTAAACAGTATTTTAGCTAAGCCATAACTCTTTATATCAGAGGAATTAAGACGCAAATAGGGTTTTTCCTGGAAAACCTGAAGCGTTAAGGAATCAGTGCGGGAAAAATTTAAAATAAGAATAGAATCAGGAAATCCAATGCGCTCATTACCTAAATCGAATTTGTAATTAAAATTTACATCCTCCAGAGCAAAAAGAGAGAAGGTATCACTTCGAACATTTTCCATAGTAAAACGCCCTTCCTTGTCCGTTAAGCTCAAATACAATGGTTTTTGCGTCCTAACTACTGAGTCTTGGGTCGAAT
>JAFMBH010000220.1 GCA_017858735.1 Bacteroidota bacterium | reverse complement strand
CCATTTTTTAGCTTGTGCTTTGTAATAAATAGTATGTTATATCTCTTCTCGTATTTGAGACTCGTCTAGCAAGCCTCCTTTTATCTGCTCTTGTTCAAAGAGTTTAACCTTTCTCTCTTCTAATCCTCCTATAACTCTAGAGTGTTTCGCAAGTTCTCTGCCGGCTCCTTCGAAAGCAGATGCTCTTCTTGTAGTAGGCTGGTCGTCATTTTTCATAACATCTTTTCCTAATCTATCCTTACCGAGTGGGTCATTTTGAGTACCTAGGAAAGTTGCTCTTTCTTGTGGTCTTCCCATTACCGGTTCATCTTCGTTATATCCTGTTGGAACATTCCCAGGTCTGTCATAGACTCTACCTTTTCCGTAGGCTGTTGCGATGTCATGAGGTGTTCCAAAGGATTGTCCTGTTTGTTGAGGATCGTTTCCTTCGGCTTCTATCTGACTCATTCTAAATGTTCTCTTAGCGTCTTCTGCAGTAAGGTTTCTCATCTCCTCGTACTCTTCTGTTGACATGTGGAAGATATTTTCATACATCCAGTCAGAAGAGAACATTTGAGTCTCTTTCATTGCTGCTACTAGGGCTACTTTCTCTGTCAATAGTGCTACTTTCTCTTGATCGTATATTATGGAAGGAGTTGTTAGTGATAATTCAAAATTAGTTAACTCGTCTTGTGTGTATCCTTGTGAGTACAGGTGTACGAAAGCTATTTTATATAGCTCCGATATCATTATTCTCTGTATCTTTTCAACAGTTCTTGCAAATCTAATATCTTCTGCAGCAAGAGTAGCTTTTCCAGTTAGGTTCTCATCGTATCCTAAAAATGCTTTAGGGACCTTAAGAGCGGCGAACAATTTGTTGCGTAAGTACTCTACATCTTGAATTCCATCGTACTGCAATCCGCCTAATGTATCTATTTTAGTAGTAGTATCTCCGTTTCTCATCGGAATGTAGAAATCTTCCATAAGATTCTGCATATTATATTTTAAGTTGTACTGTCCGGTTTCTGGATCAATATAAGGAGTCTTTTTTATTTTAGTAATTGCTTTTTGAATAAAGTTTTCTACTTCTGTAGGAGCTATTCCCCCTACGTTCATATAAAATATTCTCTTTTCAGGGGCTCTTACAATTCTATGTATTAGCATTGCATCTTCCATCATAGTATACTGCTTGAATAGTTTTCTAGCAGGTTCTAGGTAAGATCTTCCGTAGGGAATGAAGTTAATATCTGTTAAAAGTCGAAAGTGAGCCATTTCATAGTTATCAAAGTAGATAGCCTGTTGGTCGTTCATGCCGGGTACACTGTAGTAGCCTGATGCTTGTCCGGTTAATCCGTTCTCATGGTATTGAAATCGAGTAGACATTGGGTGCTCTAAATCGTATCCGTCTTGTCTCTCTATATGGTAGGCGGTAAAAGGTATTGCATTGTAAACTCCGTACTTTTCTGAGATTTCTAGTTTTAAGAAGAAGTCTCCGTACTTACATGCATTTCTAATCCACCATGATAAGTTAAATTCTACGTTTAATACATCGTAGAATAGGTTGTAAAGTATTTTTTGAATGTTTTCATCAGGAGATTTAATATGTAAAACTTCTCCCATGTCATTCTTTAAGGTGGATTCCTCAGAAAGTATGTCTAGAGTAGAGGCTATAATAGCATCTGTATCCATTGCATCATATTCTGAGTAGAGTTGAGTCCTTTTAAATTGATAGTTTTGCGCTGTCTGACCGCCGTATAGAGAAGTGTATCCTGATGAATGTATGCTATTGTATTTGTCCTGGAATGAGTTGTTCTCTAGTTTGCCGGACATTTGTATCTGGTTTACGTCTGCAACTTTGAGTTGAGCTCCTCCAACGTTCCTGATTATAACATCTGTGGAGAATAATCGTTGGAGTCTACTTAGTATGCTTGTATCTGCCATTGTGTATAGTCATAGTATAAGTATAAATATCGAGGAAAGCTACTTATTTCTATTTATATATCCAAGAGATGTCTTCTGTCCCACCTCTCCCGTTGTCTATCTGGTTGATATTGCCGGTGGTATTAGGGGTGTAGAACATGTCCGTACTGGTGTTAGTAGTAGTTACGTTCTCCCAAACACTTCTAACTATATCTGCATTGCCTTTTTGCATCCTAAAGGCTGTTTCTCTAACATACATCGCAATCGCCCATGCCATTATAAGGTCATCGTTGTAGCCGCTCTGTGCTTCTGCTCTATTATTTCTCCAGATAAATACCTTTAGCTCTTCTAACATCCTTTTTGAATGTATAATTGCAGATTTATCGTTAATAGACTCTTGTAGTTTTGCTATTATGAGAGGTCTAGTTTTTGTATTAGTTGAAAACCCGGGAGTCATATTAGAATTTAATCCGTAAGGGTCAAAATAACTCTCTGCAGTAACGTTTCCTGATTTAGGTGAGTGGTATAGGTTTGTATACCCTCTCTCCATAATGGTCTCAATTGTAGACCATCCTATGTTAGCATTCTCTACTACTAAAAGTGCGGTATTGTATTCTGTCGCTATCCCTACTAGTAGGTGTGCAAACTCTTTTGGAGGTAGCTGTCCTTTGTACTCCCCTACTTGACTGCAATTTTCAATATCTACAATATGGAAGGCAGAGAAATCCTTTCCGTCCCCTCTAGCGACGTCGGCTATGACCATATAATTCCTATTATAGTCTACCGGCTCCCATATCCATAAGTTTCGATCTACCCCTCTCCTTTCCTCTGGATCTTTTCTATAGGTAGTTTCATAGAACTCTATTAACTCTCCGTAGATTACAGTGTCTCCAGATGTAGAAAAGTCACAGTCACACTCCTGCGCGGCTAATCTAGGATCTCCTAACTGTGCATCTTGTGCATCTCTCCAGGTTTGATCTCTTTCAGGGTGTACATACCAGGGTAGTTTAATAGGTAGGAAGTCATTATCTCCGTTCTCTGAAGCTATCCATGTTTTATGGAACCAGTTTCCTGTTCCGTAAGGGGTAGAGAGTACTATCGCTCCACCACCTGTTGCTAGTGTTTGTTGAGCAGATGCCCATGTCTCTCCAATGTTATCAATAAAGGCAGCCTCATCTATTAGAAGTAAAGATACTGCCTCAGATCTAGCAGCATCAGCGTTAGATGACTTAGCTGTTATCTTTGATCCATTAGTTAATCGTAAGCTTAGTTTATTCTTTTCTAAAGATCCTACTTTCAACCAGGAAGGTAAGTTTTCATACATAAACTGTACTTTCGATACAAGGTTTCTAGCTGTTGCTTGTGTGGTTGCAAGAGTAAGAACGTTTTTGTCTTTATGGAAAGTCATTAACCATAGAGAATACCCTGCAGCTAATGTTGAGATTCCTAGCTGTCTAGATTTTAAGATTATAGAATAATCGTTCTCTTGAAAATGTCTAAGGGTTGTTTCTTGAAAAGGGTATAGGTGGAATAGAATTCTACCTCTTTGCGGATGCTGTATGTAGCAGTATTTCCGCATGAAGTGGGTAGGGTCTGAGGCACATTTTACGTACTCCTGCCGTATTATCTGTTTTAAGTCTTGACTCATTATAAGAACTTTGATTTTAGGTTTATTTTTTTCATCTTTAATTCCCAATACATACTAGCGGAGATTATAGGTTGCCATAGAGAATTAACTCCTATTCCTAATCCGTATACATTTCCTGATTTAGTCTTAAGTAAGAGTTCTCCGTTTATTTGATTTATTGTCTGTGTATTCCCTGATAGGGATATTCCGGTATAGAATCTTGTCTTATTTACTGTTAAGGTATTAGTGATGATGGTTGTAGGTATTTTAACAGTAGTCTTTACCTTCCTGCTTGCTATCTTATTTTTAGAAATTGTATCGTGTATTGTTAGGTATCCGAAACTATCTAAACGTACAGTATCCTCGTAAACGTAGGAGGTGAAGTAGTCTTTTAGTATTGCTGCGGTATCTACAGGGAGGGTGTCGGTTTGAAATACTATTTTAGTTTTCCACTTTGGTATGTATACTGGGCTATCGATTGTTACAGTATTCCATTTGACTTCTGTTTTTACTGTAACTTCTCCGATGTCTTCTTTCTGTCCGCACTGTCTTTGTAGTATTAGAAGTACTACAAGGATTAGGATTATAAGAGTGTTAAGGTTTATCTTAAAGGTGTTTATCATTACCTTTATAAATATATACCTATCTTACTTTACAAACACTTGGGGGTCTAGGTCTACTACTCCAATAGGGCTTGAAAATACTGTGGTGTTTTGGTCGATAAAGGTATAGAGGGCGTCTCTACTATCAAACTTATAATAAGTACCTGGCTGTTTTATAGTGTTAATAAATATTACTTGATCGTACTCTAAGCTATTAAGGTAGTTGCTGGCATATATTTTCTGCATTGCTTTTCTTACCTCTGTTTGATCTCCTAGATCTTCAATATTAAGGAAATTCTCTACAGGGTTAGCGCTTGGGTAATATTCTTTCACAAAGGCCTTTAGGCTGTTATATACTTCTCGGGGCGGTATATTGTCCTGAAGTAGTTGTGGTATAAAGATATCGAATCGGTTAGTGTTTGTAATGTTTACAGTGTTGTCTACTTTCTGTAGGAGGGAGGTGTTTCTTGAGGCCTCTCGCCCTCTTTTGCCTAGCCTTCCTCCTGTTCCTTTTACTTCTAACGGCTTACCGTTGACTATATTATCACCATCTCCGGTTGATTTTAGTACGTCGTTAAAGAATAGTGCTAAGGCTGCTTCCCCTTTGCCTACTCCTCTTCCATCCTCTTGTCCTTTTATGTTAATGATATTTTCAATAGTTTGGATATCGATACCAGTGTGTCGGTTTATTACTGCTATCAAGTTGCCGGTGGCGGGTAGGTCCGAGTATGTGAGGGGGTTCTTTTTATGATTTTCAATAAATTTATCTAAATCTTGAGTAGATGCTAAGTAGGTGCTAATAATGTCGTTAATGGCGTTTACCCCGATACTAGCATCTGTTACCTGTGCTGCGGTTAATATCTGGCTTAGCTCTTCTTCGTTATTAAATACGTCTAGTTTATTTATAATCGATTTTATCTGACTTGGTGAATATTTGTTTTGTTTTAATCTGTCTAGTAGATCTGTTAACTCAGCGTCTGTATCAACTTCCCCTATGTCGATGCCTGTATCTTGTTTTATCTGCTTGACTTCGTTGTCTGGAAATAGGGATAGTTGATTTTCGTCTATTTTAAAGTTGCTTCCTAGTACTTCACTTAACAGGGACTCTAATAGTAGAACATCTTCCTTATTGTCCATATCCGGATATCCTTTATCAAACCTATAAGCATATTTTTTAAAAAATGTATCTAGTATATCCATTATGCTGGTGTTAATTCGTCAGGTAGTTCTTCTCCTGTTGGTATTTCCGGTTCTGCCGGTGTTGCTTCTGCTCCGCCTCCACTACTGCCTGTTGCGGTAACGTCGGTTAAATCCGCGTCCATGTTTTCATCAGCAGGCATACTAGCGGCTGTGATTTTTAGAAGTCTTGCTATACCATTAGAGGCCATTGTCTCTTCTCCCAGTGAAAGGAGATAGTGTCTCTTACCTGCTACTTCCGCTACCCAAGATCTTTCTAAGTCTTGTAGGTAGAAGAATTGATTATTTTTTAGAACAACTTTATAAGTTTTTGGTGTCGGTGCAATCCACTGTATATCTTCAATAAAGTAGTGGAAGTCCGGAGTCATTAGATCGGTTAGGATTGGAATTAACTGCGAATGTGTTTGAAGCAACTCTATATTTGCGTACTTATTGTACTGTGTAGGCTTCAACCTCTGTCCAGCTACGTCTCTTATAATACTCCTAAGTAGATTCTTATTCATAGTTATAAATAGATCTATTTCCGTAAGCTATTCAAATATTCTATAGCTTCTTCTTTTTGCTTAACGATGTTTTTTGTATTTCCTTTCGACCAGCTTTCTACTTCCCCTGTTTCTGATACAAATCCTTCATTAGTTCCGTTTATTAGGTCGTCTACCCAGATCTCATAGTTCTGTATAGTATTATCTATTTCAGAATTATGTATTTCTTTTTGATATTCTTCCCATTGTCCGGTAGCTTTTAGGTTTGTTTCAAAAGAAACTTGACAGTTAAAGCACCTGGTATGTATATTATAAAACTCTTTATCGTACCGGTGATTCATTATAGTACTGCATTCCGGGCAGAATAAGGGTGTCTTATGTATCTCTCTTGCTTTTTGTAACTTAGATACGGTTTGTTTTATTCCGTTCTTTATAGTCCAGGTTCTCTCATCCTCTTCCCATACTTCTCCTTCTACTCGATCTACCTGTTCTTTGGTATATCCGGAAGCTATCGAAGTTTTATCTCCATATTTACCCTGTACTAGGTTTCTTAACCTCTGTACGTCTTTTTGAGCGAAGTCTTTTTTTAGTTTAGTTTCTGACAATGTTTTAATTTGTTTTAAGGGTAAAGGTACTTGTGGCGGTACTAGCAGGTTTTAATGTATCTTTGTTATATGATTTTAAAACACCTCTACCTTTCATCTGGTTACTTAGTCTAGTTTTAAGTAGAAATTCACCTTCTCCATTTATTTCTACTTTCATTTCAGTAGAGGTCAGTAAGGGTATAAATTTAACTTTAGCTTCTTTCCCACTTGCATACTCTCTAACTTCTAGTACCTCAATGCTTTTATTCTCAATCGACTTACTTACAGGGTTGAAGAATTTCCTATCCTCTTGAGTAAAGTCTACTTTAAAATCTTGAGTACTACCGAACCAAGTATTAATGCTACTTAGTACATTTTTTAAATCTTCTTCCGTCTTAGTTACTATCTTATATGCCATATTATTATAACCTAAAGATAAGAACTTTT
>JAFMBH010000140.1 GCA_017858735.1 Bacteroidota bacterium | reverse complement strand
TGTGCTGTTATGCGACACTGACTATCACTAAGTCTCATTTGCCAGTTCGAGAATTCTTTCAATTAAACTTTCGCTAAACCAAACTCCTTTATCTTTCAGTTCGAGAATTAATGGTTTGAGCTCAGAAATAAGTCCCTGCTTTTTTGCTTTCACTAAAATTCCGATGGTTCCTGTTACTCTTAATCCTGCGTGCTTTGCGTGAAATCTGCCTAGTGATTCGTCCAACAAGATTAGATCCGCTTCACTTTCGGTTGCAAGAACAATGGCCTCGGCCTCTCCTTTATCTAAATCTAGAAAGTATGCAATAGATTTTCTATCTTGAATTTGTTCAATTTTAATCCATTCAAATGCTAATAAATTCAAATAATATTTCTTGTTCTTTCCTGCCTGTGTCTTCTTAACTTTTTAATCCAGCTTCTTTTAGTATCATTTTCTTTTCATTTTTCTATTACGGTTCGGGCGTACGGATGCTGTTGTATGACGTATTTATTGTAGTTGTCCAATTTTTTCATTTATCTTATCATGGAAGTTATGATATTTTGTCGGAACATTACTTTTCTTTTGGTCTAATAACCAAAATTTTCTTATACCATTTAAATTATACTCTACATAAAGTCCACCCCAATCTCCCGCGTCTGGTTGCCCAATTACTTTTTCTGTTTCGTTAAGTAAATCTGTTGGAAAGTATTTTGTCAAGTCTTTTGTGTCATTGAATTTTTGTTGCGATAGTTGAACCCAAATTCCTCCATAAAATTCACCTGAATTCGGATATTGGTCTTTGGTGTCTTCAAATAGTTTTTCATTTTCCAACCTAAAAATTTCAATGCATTGTTCTCCCACACATTTTCCATAGAAATGTCCGAAAATAATATAGTCCGATGTTGAAAGTTCTAAATTGTCGTCTTTCATACAGGATGTCAACATGAAAACTGTCAGGCAAGCCATTATTGAAATGTATTTTTTCATCGTTTATATTTTTATTTGTTCAACAATGTTGTCTTTTGGTCATTCCTCGCATATTCAGATCAAATATTAAACGGAAACTATATTGAAAAGGTTGTGATTGACAAGAATGTGAGCTTATAATAAATGTAATCACCAAAATGGAGGGAGAACCACCAAACTGGCTGGATAATCCGGTTCAAATTGACCACCGGATTATCCAGCCAGTGACTTGGTTATGTTTTCTTCCATCAGTATTTCATAAGCTTGACTTTAACTAAGTTCGGGCAAGCCAGGATTGGACTCTTTTATATTCAGTCTGCCCAAAGTGCATTCTTCGCCAAAGCCCTCTTTGTAGTATGTCAATATCATATACCAGCCCAATTGATTCAAAAATAAGCCGTAGGAATTATTTGTTAACCAACAGGTTATTAGGATTGATAATGGGTAATACAAAATTCTGTAATGCAGTTCCTTGTAAACGGGTTAAAAGTATTCCTCTTGAGGTGGAATAGGTAACCGATGAAATTGCATTGGTTAATGCAGGATTTAAATGCAATCGTTTGTTTTTTTCCGGAGAGGCAAGCTCTTCTAAATTTTCTATTCGGTAAATAAAAATCAAATGAAAATTTCCAGTTGCTTCGCATTCGTTTTCACCTTTACTGTCAGTCATAACACTTACTTTGAAAGCTGCTTTAGCCAGTTTTTCCTCAAGGTTGAAGCCCAATTGTAAGGTGTTGTCCAATTTGTAGCCGATAACTTTGTTAATGTCAAACATTTCAGGAGTATCCGTCTGTCCTTTTATCATTTTGAAATCAATCAAAGCAATCTTTTCAGGGTCAAAAACATTTTTATCCTGCATTGCTCAATTCATTATAGGGTTCTGTTTCTTCGGCAAATTGCCAAACTTTTCCACTCGTTTTTGTGTCGAGCTTTGTGTAGCTAACAAAGGTGTGCACCCTGCAAATAAATCCATCTTCTACAAATTCTGTCTTTGCTTTTTTCTTGGGCACTTCTAATAATGGCTCTCCCAGTTCAGCTGACAATTTTGCCAGTGAACGAAGAGTGAAATTATGTTCACCGCTAAGCCATTTGGAAATTTCCGATGGTTTTTTATCCAACTTATCTGCGAGTTGTTTTTTGCTGATGTTGTTTTCAAGTAATAGCTGATTGATGCGAACCACCAGGTCGGCATAAAGCCTCACAAAGATTTCAACATCTTCCGGGGTTTCGTCTAATATTTCTTGAAATATCTTACTTCTCATTTTGTTTATCTTTTAAATTATTATTTCATCACTGTCATCGTAATAGCGAAAAGCTCTTTGGTCAGTAGTAATGTAAATTTCTTTTTGCTGTAATGCGTCCAAAATACGTTTGGCGAAAATATTGGCTTCCTGAAATACCATACTTGTTCTTCCGCCTTGTGCTGTACCAGCTGTTTTTTCCCCACCATTGAACAATACCACCAATTTTTCTGAAATCCGTAAGCAATACAATCGGAGGGGGAAATTACCATATTTGATAGATATATCTTGCACTTTGTAAGTGCCCGAAGGGGGAAGTGCTTGTGCAGCATTTTCAAATCTGAAGAAATATTCCAACGCTCCATGTTCATCTCCAATGACCACTTCAAGAAAGCTTGCCAGTTCTCGTAATGAATTTTTGAGTTGTTCATCGTATCTGAATTTTTGAAAAAACTTATCGGTTTCAGAAAGAGTTGCATCTTCCCACCTCACGGTGTAAAAAGTGCAAACCTGCCCTTGGTCGTCAAATATTTCGAGTGCAAATGTATTCACTTATAATTGAATTATGCAAGTTATTGATTCACTTTTAAGTTAATTATTTTAAAACTACCGTTTTTTTTCATTGCCATCAAGTATCTACACCCCAATTTGTCCTTCAATTATCATTTTAGGTAATAGAATATCCTGTGCTTCCCTGAGCTCTTTTGTCACTGAGTATTGGCTTACTCGTTCCGTATGTCGTAATGATGTCATTTTAAACTCTCTGCCAAAAGCTTATACCCACTGGAATTTTTTCCAAAGTCGCTTATTTTGGTATGAACTAGCGAAGGTTCGTTTTATCAATTATGTTATATTTTCCTCTTAAAAAATGAATACAAATATTAGAGTCAAGCAAATATTTCATAATAAATCAATTGATTTTTTTTCGACTCTTGAATTTCTAATTTCATTTATTATTTCATCGGAGGTTCTTGTGTCTTCCCATGCACCATACAGGTTCTTCAAGTCAAAATGTTTCTCCTCTTTAACCTCTATAGACTCTGTCAATTTTATAATCAGTCGTTTCTTAGAAATGTTGTCTAGTTTGGTCAAAAAACCAAAATATTTGTCGATAGTAGTATTTTTAAATGCTATTTTCATAAACTTTTTCTTTTCATAAAGATACTAGAATATGTCCAACTTTCTTTGAATCATTTTTGCGCATTTCTGCTAACTAGCTTATATCCGAAACATTCTTTTGCATATCCACTCATTTTGATGGATAATCCGGTCGCCCTTGCTTTAAACAACTGGCACATATCTCTCTCCCTATTTTTATGCCATTTTTCCCAAATTATAAAGTTGAGCAGACAACATGATGGAGTTTCCTTTTTAACAGGAATTTTTCACCCAAATGTGTACATTTACGACAGGTTTTTTCTCCAAAAAGATAATTTTTAAAGAGAAAACCTTGATAAAAATACTGTTCCACATAAAATGAAAAATTATTTTAACTTGTTGTTGGTATTGACAAACCGAAAGATTAAAAAGGCGGGGCTAAATCCTGGTTTGGGTTATCTTTTGGGTCTTGCCGCATTTATTCTATTGGCGGAATACCTGTTTCAAAAGACATCATTTGCCAAATATTTAGTTATCCTGGTTTGCCTTAGTTTTCAATTCCAACTTTCTGAAAAAAATAGAACGGACTTCTTACAGTCAACTTTTGGAGATAAAACAAAAAATAAAATCAGGATATTGGAAAATTTAATGGTTAGCATTCCTTTCGTTTCCTTCCTTTTATATAAAGGCTTGATTATTGAGGCAAGTATTTTGGGATTGTGTTCGATTTCTTTTGCTTTAGTCTCTTTTCATGCGCATTTCAATCTATCCATCCCAACGCCATTTTCAAAGAGGCCATTTGAATTTTCAACAGGTTTCAGAAGGACTTTTTACCTATTTCCAATGGCTTATGCTTTGGCATTCATTGCCATAAATGTGGATAATTTTAATTTGGGTGTTTTCTCATTTTTATTGATTTTCTTAACCACTTTGGGGTTTTATTCTAAGCCTGAGCAAGAATATTATGTTTGGGTTCACGCGGAAACACCCGGCAAGTTTCTGAAAAATAAAATGCTTCATGCTTCAAAAAACGCGGCTTTTTTAACAGCCCCAATACTAATAAGTATGTTGATCTTTTATCCATCGGAGGTTGCATTGATTTTAGGCTTTTTCTTGATTGGACTTTTGTTTCTTTGGACTATAATTCTTGCGAAATATTCTTCCTATCCGGAAGAAATGAACCTGCCAGAAGGAATGATAGTGGCATTTAGCCTATTTTTTCCTCCATTGTTGTTGGCTGTTATTCCATTTTTCTACCTAAAATCGGTTAATAAACTAAAATTTCTATTGAATGATAAAAATTAAGGAACTAAGTAAATTATTCGGCAATAAGGAGGTGTTGAAAAACCTTTCTATGGAATTTTCAAAAGGAAATGTATATGGAATTGTTGGAGAGAATGGAGCGGGAAAAACCACCCTATTCAGATGTATCGCAGGTCTGGAAAGCTATAGTGGGGAAATAATTTCTGATGTTATGCCATTAAAAAATCACTTAGGTTTACTCTTGACTGAACCCTTCTTTTTCACAATGATGACAGGCAGAGAGTACATAAGATTATTGTGCAATGCACGCGGAAAGACGAATGTGGATATTGACAATAAAAATATTTTTGACTTGCCACTCGAGCAGTATGCTTCAACATATTCCACCGGAATGAAGAAGAAGTTAGCCATAACCGCCATTCTTCTGCAGGAAAATGAATATTTCATCTTGGACGAACCTTTTAATGGCGTTGATATTCAAAGTAATATCATTTTGACAGAGATTATTTTAAAACTAAAAGAACTAAATAAAGTAGTAATCATTTCATCGCATATTTTTTCAACACTCAGTGATACTTGCGACGAAATACATCTTTTAAGAAAAGGGGAGCAAATCAAGTCAGTTAATAAAACAGGATTTAAAGACTTAGAACAAGAAATGAAAGAAATTACCATTGGAAATTTGATTAAAAATCTTGAGCTTAAATAAATGGCAGTAGTTAAAAGAAATTTAAGTAGTTTTAAGAACCGATTTCTAATTAAAATAGGCTCAGATGAAATATGCGCTAATAATTTTCTTGCTGACCATCTTCATGACAATGGGATGGGGGCAGACTAATATCCTCGTTGATAATATTTTAATAAGCGCTGAAAAAAGGAAAACGGTCGTTAACACCGGTGAAAAGGGGGAATTGCAAGTAAATGTTTCTCCAAAAAATTTGATTACATTTAAAAAAAGGGGATGGGTTCGTTACAGCGATTTCGGTGCCAGGGGAGATGGAAAAACCGATGATATAGATAATATTGCTGCGACGCATGCCGTTGCAAATCAATACGGCCTGTCTGTGAAAGCCAACGATGATGCCATTTATTATATTAGTGGAAAAGAACGAACCGCATTTATTCGAACCAACACAGATTTCGGGAAGGCAACTTTTATCATCGATGATACCAAGGTGCAAAATCGTAATGCATCGGTTTTTATGGTCAACTCCGATTTGAAACCGTTTAAACTGGAAAAAATTTCTTCCCTGAAGAGAAATCAGCAGAAAATCGATCATTCTTTGCCAGGAGCCTGCCTCATAACGGTTACCAATGCAAAGGTAAAACGCTTTATACGTTTTGGGCTCAATCAAAATAAGGGTTCGTCACAAACGGATATTTTTGTTGTCGATAAAAACGGTAACGTGGATATGAATGCCCCAATTGTTTGGGATTTCGAGCAGATTACGGATATCACAGCTATTCCGATGGATGAAAATACGCTAACTATTTCTGGTGGGCGTTTTAGGACAATAGCTAATAAAGAGGAATCAAAGTACAATTATTATAGCAGGAATATAGCTATCAGGCGCTCCCATGTGCTGGTGCAGGTGCTTGAACATCGCGTCACTGGTGAGGGAGAACATGGAGCTCCCTATGGCGGCTTCATTAATATTGGCGATTGCGCTTATGTAACAGTTCGGAATACTTTGCTCACAGGACATAAAACCTATATAACCATTGGCGCGGCAGAAAAACCCGTTTCTATGGGCACTTACGATATTTCTGTAAACCGTGCCATCAATGTGTCGTTCGTTCAGTGCAGGCAGACCAATGATATCAATGACAAAACTTACTGGGGAATTATGGGGTCTAACTTCAGTAAAAATCTATTGTATGACTCATGCATCTTTTCGCGTTTTGATGCCCACATGGGAGTGGCAAACGTTACCATTCGCAACTCTACCCTCGGGCACATGGGGATAAATGCCATTGGCAGCGGTTTGCTGACCGTGGAGAATTCTACTATTTACGGCTATTCTTTGATAAATTTGCGCTCTGACTATGGCAGTACCTGGCAGGGAGATGTTTTAATCCGTAATTGCGTTTTCGTGCCTTCCGGTGGAAAGCCTGCGAATTCAAGCCTGATTGGAGGGTCTAATTCCAGTCAGCATGATTTCGGCTACACCTGTTATATGCCGGAACGGATAACGATTGAAAATCTACAAATCAACGATGCCAATCATCCGGAATCTTACAAAGGTCCCGCCATTTTTTCAAATTTCAATCCAGCTATGAAAGATGCTTCTTACCAGGAAACCTTTCCTTTTGTAAGAACCAGAGAAGT
>JAFMBH010000139.1 GCA_017858735.1 Bacteroidota bacterium | reverse complement strand
CTTCTAATTCAAACAAAACAAGTAGTTTTTTTAAGATAATGAATTTTGAATGACTGTCATTGTTTGTTTCTATAAACCAGCCATTTTCAACTTCCTTAGCTGTCCTGAAATCAGACATATTTCTTGTTATTTTTAAAATATCCTGATGGCTAATGAGTAATGGAGAGTTCTGTTGGAATAACCTTTTGATTACATAAAAATACATTTGGGCAAATATATCTTCCTCTATTTTTGAATTCTCAAAAATGAAATATTCCAATCTTTTGTAAGTGGGGCTTTCAGCATCAAAAATATTTTGCTCTTCCGAATCTTCTATTTCCGATATCTCAATATCTGGAAATACCCATATTTTGACGAATCGTTCGTAAATAATATTCAATCTTTCCTCATAAGCTGCTGCATTCCATGTATCTATAGAATTTAGGAAAACGTTGAGCCATAATCTGCTGAAATTATAACCTTGCTCGTTTCCGCCAACATTCATTTCTTTTTTTGCTTTGAATGTTCTGTTACCTAAAGCACCATTATTGCCGGAAAGCGTCAGATTTCCAATGGTATTTAGGTGTTTTTCCTTAAATAAAAAATAATCTTCCGTTGACAGCTCCTGGTTCCATTCATCACTAGGGTTTTTAGGGAAAATATGTTCAATGGTAATTAGCTCATTATTGGTGTTTACATATTCGCGATTATTGAAATTCTCCAGCATCTCAAATAGGTAGTTTCGGTTTTTAGGTTGTGTATTATAAAGATCTTTGTCTCTTAGCGCTGTTCTTATATCCTCATTGCTCGGAAACTTAGCTCTACCTTTTTTCTTTATTAAAGCTTTAGCAACAGACTCATAATACTCTTCGGTATCCACTTCTGTGTATAAGGACATGAATATTTTATTGAGTGCATTCGTTGGCAGACCAACTATAAATCTTCTCCAAGCATAGCTTTGAATTAATTTCAGTATTTTCAGTAAATCATCTTTGCTTAATA
The DNA here is from genome assembly GCA_017858735.1 of Bacteroidota bacterium. GTDB lineage: Bacteria > Bacteroidota > Bacteroidia > Chitinophagales > Saprospiraceae > BJGN01. The sequence continues at coordinate 5,928 of JAFMBH010000139.1, read as the reverse complement.
TGCCATTATCAGCATCTTCAAAAACTTGTAGTAAAAACGGAAACGCAACATTTATTTCTAATCTGTTAATGTATTCCAGTTCGCGTTTTATGGCTGTATCCTCAACCATTGAGGGATTTATGAATTTCTTATAATGAACGGATAAAGACTTTATATTTTCAAGTTCCTGATGGTATCCTTCATCTTTTTTATTATTGTAAATGCTTTTAAATTCGGCATATACTTTGTTCTTGTTCGGGATTTTTTTGTTCCTAAGGGTTAGATAATCTCTTATGTAAGCTGAAACCAAGGATGTCTGTTGTACATAATCTCTTGCGTTTTCTTCAATAGGGTTCCAAATGGTTTCAAAAATGCGGTTCTGGTCCTTAGGCGGTAAATCCATTAAAATAAAGTTCCGAATTAAGTCAGATTGTGATAAATCTAATCCCGTTGAATTTAAACTTTCAAAAATTCGCTGTGGATCATCCTTATCACGCTCTAACGAAATTTCAACGAATATTAAACGATTTAATCCATTTAATATGGTTTCAAAATTTCCTTGGTCTATATTACTCCTGAAATAATTGTAATTTTCAATTACATTAGAAAAAAGGAAAGAATCATTATTTGTTCCTAATAAAATAGATTTAAAGGCTACAGAATTGGTATCTGTCTGCTTCAATTTTAACTTACTCGATTCGTTTTTTACATATTGATTGATAAGGAACAAATTATAAAGTCGCTCTGCTTCCCGCGTGTTTCCTTGGTCGTTTGCAAAACGATATAAGGCAACGAATAGAATATTAATCGTTGTCAAACGCTGTTGACCGTCTATAATGACTAATTCTCTAACTTCGTTAGTGCTGTAAGTGCCTTCGTACACGAAAACAATACTCCCGATAAAGTGAGTACCCCTGTTTTCGGTTTCTACAGAAATGATGTCATGTAAAAGTTCTTTGCATTCAGCTGTGGTCCAGTCATAATTGCGTTGATATACAGGAATTACAAACTGCACGTTGGGTGTTTGTAAAAAATTACTTATCTGAAGTTGGTTCGCTTTCATTTCTTATGGTTCATTGACAAAGTTTTCTTCATATTCCTTCCGACTCAATACCGTGTCATACAGTCCAATGGCTTGCCCCGCATGTTTATTTATGCCGATATATTCCAAACTGGCGTCTTCGTACCGTTTAAATCCGAAAACGGCTTGATTCATGTGGGCAGGATTGAATAAACCCAGGCTGACCAATAATTCAAAGTCTTTTACGGAAAGGCCTGTTACCTTTTTGAAAAGTCCCGGTTCCAATTGGGTGATCACATCCTTTAAACTCCGCTCTCTGTAGTCCGTCAAATACATAAATACAGGTATGCGCGTGGCAAATTTGATGAGCTTTTCCTGGATTTGCTTCCTCAAACTCTTGAATTCCTTCTCGTCGTCTGTCAGTTCCTGCTTTTCCTTTTTGGACATTTCCCGGTCGTTTGCCTCTTTTTTGGCTTTCTTTACGGCTTCTGATTTATTAATGATCGTCTCAATATCCTGATTCAAATTTCGGAATCCTTCAATGTTCATCAAGGCTTTCATGGCCTCCTGATTTGCCATCAAGCGAGCTAGTGTATTGTTGTCAACATTCACCAGCAAGGCGCTTTCCCAACGTCTTGCCAGTAGGGTAGCAGTGGTACCGCTCATCGCCATATCCAGAATACCCGCGGCATCCACTTGTTTCATCGAACTACCGTCGTAAGCTAAAACGGGTAGGAAGTTGATGAATTCTTCCACATTTTTCTCCGGATTTGTTTCGTTCACATTCAACCGGCAGGCATAATCTGCTATTTGTCGCAGTGCCCTATTGGGTGCAAAATCAAACACATAACATTCCTCTTTCAATATTTCTTCCTTGTTAGGTGATTTGCTGTCCGGATTTTTTATTACCCAAGGTGTCTGTACCCGAAAGGCTGCCTGAAAATAGGTTTCCGGACTGGAGGAATTACGCAGCATAAAAATACCCGTCCATGGTTTTACAGAGACGCCCGTGGTCAATTTGCCACAAGAAAGGGTTATGGTCTTTGATTCCAGCGGATTGTCCGTCATTGCCTGCATCACGGGTGGTAAAGCCATCACCCCAAGACCTGCCTGATTACCCGCAGCAACTACAATGGTGTAGTCGTGGTAAAACTTATTTTGCCGTTGTTTTATCAGATTGGACATGGCATGACAAGAGGCAACGGACGGGAGAAACCAAAAGGTATGGTTCAAGACATTCAATAAAGGGGCATGTGAAAATGGAAGGGGTGGTTTTTTAGTGCCTAATTTCAGATTATCCGTTGTCGTTTCTCCAAATGAACCGCGAATAAGATCTAACCATTTTTGTACCTCATCCTCATACTTAAACTTTGCGTTCGCGCCTTCTCCGTCCGCCGAGAAAAATATGTTTAAATCAAATCCATCAAATTCTCCCTGCATAGCAATTTGTGAAATGGCATCAGGCATCTGGTAAGTCATCATGACCATTCTGGGAAGGGAGGCATAAGGATTTGGCCCGTTGGTCTCTTTCCATTCGTCTTTTGCCTTTTGTTCATCGGAATAAGTCCAGTTAAAAATCTGGTCTTCAATGAATTCTCCTGAAGCGATGGCCCGAAATGGCGTACCTGACAAATACAGATAATGACTGGTTGTAATGGGCATAGTACCCTCGTCGAAATATTCTAATCCCTCTCCCTCTCCAAACTCCATCTCTCTTTTACCTTCAGCTTCAAACAATTCTTTGGCGCTTTCCCTCCATGCGCCATAGTGGTATTCATCAAAAATGACACAGTCCCAATGCGTGGCGTGCACCCATTCATTTTTAGTTTTTATGCCTCCCGTGCTGGTGTTTTTACCCAGATAATCTTGAAATGAGCCGAAACAAACGATTGGTTTTTTAGGATCAGCTTGCTCAAACGTCAATCCATTTCGGGCTATAAATTGCCATCCTTCAAAATCGACATGGGTCATCAAGTCTTCATCCCAGGCATTTTGCACGGCAGGTTTGAAGGTGAGAACCAATATTTTTGTCCATTGCATTTTTTTTGCCAATTGATAACTGGCAAAGGTTTTGCCGAAACGCATTTTTGCATTCCAAAGAAAATTGGGCGTCCTGTCGGTATTTTCCAGTTTAAAGCTGTTGAAATATTCGATCGTCTTATGAACGGCAGCATGTTGTTCGGGGCGCATACCGAAAGTAAGGGTCCGATTGGCTTCCGTGCGTTCCCCTGTTTTGACCTCCCGAATGGCTTTTTGCAAATCTTTCAACGTGCATCTGAACCATTCTCCTTCCGGATTGGCAAAGCCTTGTTTTCTTAAAAGCCGGTGAATATCGTGGTCTGTAAAGGAACTTCCGTCGTTCCTCATGGCGGACTCCTCAAATACAATGGTATATTTCAATCCAGAGGTTCTCAGTTGTTCCGATACCCTGCTAAAAGCATCTCTTGAGGTAAAACCAATTTTTATTTGCCCTATATGTGTTGAAACCCCTACCAATTCGTACGCATAAATGGTCGGATTGGTAGTAGGGCGGGGTGGAAAAAATTCTTTTTTACTCATCCTTTTTGGCTTTTTCTAAGGCTAATACCCCTTTTGCATTGGATGTACTCACTACCTTTTTTCCTGTTTTTGACTCTAATTCTTTGAGGGCTACCCGGGCTACATTACCTCCTTGTTGCGCCACATTTTTACTTTCTTCAAAATCTTTAGGTTCCACAGCTGCCGAAATATCTTTGGTAGATGCTTCTGCCAGCATATTCAATATCAGTTCCGTATTGGTCATATTATCTCGAAGATTTTCTTTTTTCAAGCCTTTAAAAACCTTGTATTCTTTGGTGGTTTTACCTGCCCAGGCCTTAGTTATAATATCAGTTAAAGTGGCAAATTGCTGCCCTTCTTTTAATCCCCGGCTTTTCCACTCGTCTGTTAGTTCCTTGCGTATTTCAATACTTTTTAGCCGTTGGTTAATCCAACTTTCTGTGTAGCCGAGTTTTAAATATTGTTCCAGGGCTCTGTCGATACTCAGTTCAGGGTCTTGCATTTCGTCCAATCGTTCGGCAGCTACTTGTGCCAGCCAAAGTTTGAAAGGCTCTGCTTTGGGGGAAGGAATGGATTGAATAAGCCTGAATAATTGCTCAGTATCAGCTACATCGGTCATACGCATTTTACCGTCGGCGGCAAGCATTTTCAAACCGTTACAATTTGTAACGGTTTCATTACCCTCATCTAATAGTCTTTTTTTCATTACCCGCCAATATACTTGAGGGTTAGGACTTTCTGTAAGTAAGGCAATGACATCAACAATAGCGATAAACCATTTCTCTTGCTCACTATCCCAAAGGGTGCGTACTTGCTTGTCGTCAAATATTTTTATTTCAGTCTGCTTACTCATTCCCAATATTTTTTAAAATATTACTTTTTAGTTGTACTGTTTTTCTCACAACCAGTGCCTTTCCATTGTTCATTTCTTTTAATTTATGGGCTATTTTTATGGCATGATTCTGAATGCACCGTCATTGCACAGCCCATTATTTTAGAAGTTAATTCCGAGTATTTGTATTCTTCATTTATCATAATAAATCATTTAATCAAAAAAATCATTGTTCAGACCATTTTAGGAAATGAATCAGCGGAAAATCCTTAACAGATTCGTCAATGGCAGCCGACACGGTAGCATAAACGGCAACAACTACTTCTTGGCGACTCTGCTCAATAAGTAGCTTTATTTCGTAGATAAATGGCTCTTCGGGTAGCAGAAATTCATTTTTACTCATCTATTTCCTCATTTTGAGACAAATCCATTGGGCGAATCATACTCTCAATAAATGAAATTTCCTCTTCCGTTAAGTTATATTTTTTGTAAAGTTTTTCGTCTGTCCAGGATTCGGAAAAGTCTTGAATGGGGACGAAAGCGTAAACTTTGCTAGTAGCATGCTGGGTTGGTTTGTTAAGTAAAACCAAAAATCTTAAGAATTTTGTCGTTAGATATTGTGCAAGATTTTCAGCCTCTTTTCTATTTTTAAAAACACTTGCAACCAAATAGGTTTCTGTGCAGGCACTATTGGGTTCAACGACAAACGGTTTACCAAGAATTGTGTGAGGAAACGTATCACTGCCGCTGCCAAGTGGAGGAATTAGTGTTTTATAGAATTTGATAATCTCATAATTGGTTTTAATTTCTGCCTGTTTTATAAAACCTACGCCACCATTTTGGTAAAGAGTAATAGCATTGTCAAATGTTTTAGGTTCACCTTTATAGGTCGTTTCTAATCCAAATGGTTTTCGAACACTAATCTTTTCCTTTAAGGAAATCTCTTTTAGTTTTTGCACCTTTTTTAAAATTGAGATAGCTTCATTGTATCTAATGAAAGTTTCACAATCTTCCTCTAATAATGGTCTAGTCATTTCGGATACAATTTCACCTTTGCGGGAAGTAAAAACTTTACATAAGCCTCTATTTTCTCTATCCCACAAGAAATAACAGACCCCCCCTTTAATTTGTACTCCTGGAAAACAATCAATGGCTTCGGGGTAATCAACAATTTGTCGAATTCTGTTATCTTTTAACATCTCATCTCTAAAGTTATCCATTCCTTTGCCGCCACTATACCATCTCGCAGGTATAATCATAGATAAATATTTAGGATTTAATTTTTTAGCTTGTTCAACAAATTTGTGATATATAGCCGTTGCACTTGTTCCAAAACCCCCATCACTCAATTGATAAGGTGGATTACCCACGATAACGTCAAATTTCATATTAAATATTTTTTCTGGCTGATCTGTGTGAATAAAATGATAAGCGTAGGTTTCCAGGACCTCTTCCCGGTCATATACTTCCTGGCTTGCCCCACAATAGGTGCATTTTCCATTATGCCAGGTGTGCTGCAATCGTTCATAAAGAATATTACCCTGTTCAGTGGCGAATG
>JAFMBH010000138.1 GCA_017858735.1 Bacteroidota bacterium | reverse complement strand
CAGCCGTTACCCCCGGTACTCCAGGTGGATTATTTACTATGTTGAGCGAATATGGCACCATGTCTTTGGCCCAAGTGCTGAAACCTGCCATGCAAATGGCTGAAGGTTATCCCATGGAAACTTCTACGGCTGATATGATTGAAAAAAATAAGGCGCGAATTAAAAACTGGCCTTATTCAAAACAGATTTTTCTTCCTCATCTGAACGAACCCAGGGAAGCACCTGAAGGTGGCGAAATTTTTGTTCAAAAAGATCTTTTTCAAATGCTTTCAAAATTGGTGGAAGCAGAATCCTCTGCGTTAAAACAGGGGAAATCAAGAAAGGAAGCTATTCAGGCTGCTTATGATAGATTTTATCGCGGTGATATTGCCGTAGAGTTCGTTAGGGGCGTGCAAGAACAGGGTGGATTGATCACTATGGAGGACCTCGCAAAATGGAAAGTTAAACTGGAAGAGCCCGTTTCTGTAAATTACAGAGGCATCGATGTTTATAAATTAACCACTTGGACCCAAGGCCCTGTAATGCTACAGGCACTGAATATCCTCGAAAATTTCGACTTAAAATCAATGGGTTATAATTCCTCCAGATATATTCATACCATCTGCCAGGCCATGCATCTCGCTTTTGCTGACAGAGATTTTTATTATGGAGATCCCGATTTTTCCCCATCGGAACCCATCAATGGATTATTGTCGAAAGCGTATGCAAGGGAAAGAGCGAAAAGTATTCAATACGATCGAAATGATACGCTGGCAGGTCCGGGTGATCCTTATCCTTTTGAACAAAAAGTTAATCCGTTTAAATCGTTATTAGAAAAATATAAAAATTCGCATTCCTCCATAATGTCTGAGGAACATAGGGAAGGCTTTTTTGCCGGAACAACATCTATTGAAACGGCCGATGCAGAGGGATGGGTAGTGAGTGTCACCCCAAGTGGTGGTTGGATTCCCGCCTGTGTTGCTGGAAATACAGGTATTGGATTAAGTCAAAGAATGCAGGCCTTTGTGTTAGATGCTGCTGATAATCCGTTTAATGTGTTAGAACCCGGCAAGCGTCCACGCGTTACCCTTACGCCAACCCTGGCTTTGCGCAATAATATTCCTTTTGTTTCTTTTGCCGTTCAGGGCGGTGATTCTCAAGACCAGAATCTCTTACAGTTTTTCCTGAATATGGTGGAGTTTGACATGAATGTACAAGAGGCTTGTGAAGCGCCAAATGTCAATTCTTTTCAAATGAAGAGTTCTTTCGATAAACATCTTTCAGAACCTGGTCGCTTGTTAGTGAATGAACAAACGCCTGATTGGACAAGAAGGGAACTCAAAAAACTCGGCTATTTGCTGGAGTTTGACAGAAAAACATCCGGCCCTCTAAATGCCATTTATTTTGACCATAAACATGGCTCTTTCTGGGGTGGAAGCAGTCATTTTGGAGAAGATTACGGCATTGGCTGGTAAAAAAGACTAAGAACCGGAGAGAATATTATTTCTCTTCGGTTCTAACCTCCATCGTTAACGTATCTATTTTATACCCACCTAAATCAAAATAAACCTTAGGCATTCGTTGCTGTATTTCAGCCATGTCTTCTATTTTGACTTCGCTTTGATATAAATAAACTGATTTTAAAAGGGGTAATGAGCTTAAAGTACGCAATCCTTTTTCTGATATGCTTGTTCCCACCAGGTTCAAATATCTTAGTTCAGTGGTATTTTTTAGTAAAGCAATACCCTCATCTGTAATCAATGTATTATCAAGATAAAGTTTGGAGAGGTTAGGTAATCCACTTATCCATTTCAAACTTTTATCGGAAATCCTTGTACCACTCAGTCTGATAGAAGCAATATTTTTTTCTAATCCTTTAAATAGTTCTCCATCCTTGTCGCTAAAATCGGAAAGGGACTGGCAATTTATCTGAAGGAGCGGATGACCACTGGCTAAAGGTAACACCACCATACCTCTGTCTCTTAAAGGAGTTAGCATGGTTTCGGACACAGCAGCTAAGTCAGGTACAGAAGGCCAATCAGCTGTTTTACCTATATTTTTTTCTTCCATTGAAGCTGAAACAACTTCTTCCGTTAGTTGTAAGTCTTTCAGTAATAACTTTGAGCTTGCCCCTAAGGATAACCATTTTTCTATAATAACTATTTCCTTTTCAGTAAGTTGTGTTTTTCCTTTTGGGGGCATGTGCTGCTTGTCCAACAGAGGGAGCCTCATTCGATGTGACATTAAAGCCATTTTTCCCTCCTCGCTAACATGATAAAATCCGTTTTTACCTCCTTTTAGTACATTTTCAATTTGGTCTAATTTTAACTTTCCTTTCTGTTTCGTTTTTCCATGACAGGCAACACATTTTTCTTCAAAAATGGGCGCAATAATGTCTGCATAAACCAACGCATCCTGATTAAGAACGATTTGCTTCGGTTCTTTTTTAGGTTTATCTAACGATAAGAAATCTTCCCCATGGGTTAAATTTCCACCTAAATGACCGGTAACTAAAACCAATATACTTAACGCTCCCTGGCCAAGAAGATGAATATGGGGAATTTTAGGGGGAAATCGGTATAAACCGATTAATAGAGCGGATCCAATGGCCAGAGCTATGCCCCAATTTCTGTGAAGTTCAACCGATGAAACCTCGTAATCACCCTGATTCATTAATAAATAGCCACTCAACGCGGAAAAAACGGCACCAATACCTCCTAAAAAGGTGATAAGGGGAATGGATGCTTTGTACTTTTTACCCGATGGACTAAGTCCATAGACTTCTAAAAAAAAGGCTAAAAGCAATAAAGCAATGGGAAAATGTATGACAAGGGGATGTAAAACTCCCATAGGATTTATTTTTTTTGATATCGGTTTCGAAGATAATTTAACATATATACATTTATATCCCACTGATTAGCAAGAGGTTGCTGCGTATATGGTACGACAGGCAGATACATGGGCGGACCAAATTCTGTCAATATAGTAATGGCACTTCCCTGTTGGTTTTTCATTTTGACTACCTCGTCCCACCAGGCCAAGTGAGCCATAAAAGCATCTTGCCACTCAGGTGCGCGCGGATCAGTTACTTGTGGACCTTCCTGGTGTCCAACCCGGGCATGAATATGACCTGTTTTTGATAAAGCCTGAGCAACAGCCTCTTTTTGGTCCTTCAATAAAGATTCATGAACTACGCACCAATGGGAAATGTCTAACGTTAATTTCATCTCCGGAATGTCGCTTAAAAGGGCCTGGGTGGTAGGAATATTATAGCAAATTCTGCCTCTATGCGTTTCGTGATAGATAGGAATACCCGATTGTTTGGCTGGTAAAATCGTATCTGTTATAATATCTTTAGCCTGTGATAGGGTAAAATAATCTTTCCCTGAATGACAATTTATATAATCAGGTTTCATGGCTATCGCCAAATCTATCTGTTGACGGAATTCATTTCGGTGTTCCTCAAAATTTGATTTTCCACTCCCGGTAAGTAATCCTAATTTCAAGTCAAATTGAGCTGCCGTTTTAAGGAGTAAGTCCCTTTGGGTTGCATTTCCAGGTACCCACATTTCAATTCCATCATAGCCTGCTGCTTTTGCTTTTTGACAAAAGGCGGCTAAATCTCCGTTAAATCCCCAGTTTGTGGCAAAAATATAGAGCGGAGCGGAAACAGGGGTCGAAAAATCCTTCGCAGCGTACGGAAATGTGTCAGTCATACCCAATAATGGTATTGCGGTGGCTGTAAGAGATTGAGCCAGGAATTTTCTTCTGCTGTGCATAATTTAACTTAATATGGGTTTTATCACGGTTCCCTCAACGTCGGTTAATCTGAAGGGTCTTCCCTGGAACGGATAAGTAAATGTTTCATGATTAAAGCCCAGTAAATGAAGGATAGTAGCCTGAACATCATAGACAGAAACTTTTCCATCGACAGGATAAAATCCTATTTCATCCGTTTCCCCGTAGGTTGTTCCAGCTTTGGCACCCCCCCCGCACATCCAGATAGTGAATGCGTCGGCATGGTGATCTCTACCTTTGAAAGGCATTTCCAATCCATTTCTATTTTCCTGCATGGGTGTTCTACCAAATTCACTTCCCCAGACAATCAAGGTTTCCTCTAAGAGTCCACGTTGTTTTAAATCTAAAATGAGGGCAGTAATGGCTTTATCTATTTGCTTGCATTTGTTTACCAAACCTATTTCCAGGGAGGTATCGGTTGAATTGCCATGAACATCCCAACCCCAGTCGAACAATTGTACAAATCGAACGCCTTTTTCAACTAATTTTCTTGCCAGGAGCACATTATTTGCAAAACTTTCCTTTCCTGGTTCCGTACCGTACATTTCATGAATATAGGCAGGTTCATCGGAAATATTCATGACATCGGGCGCAGAAATTTGCATACGGAAGGCCATTTCATATTGGGAAATCCGGGATAAAGTTTCCGGGTCATTAAATTCTTTGTAGGTCTCTTGATTGGCCTGATTGATAGCATCTATGGACGCTTTCCGCATATTGCCATCTACATTGGCGGGGTTGTCCAGATAAAGAACGGGTTCACCATGAGAACGGCAGTGAACACCCTGATAAACAGAGGGTAAGAAACCACTTCCCCAAACCGATTTACCTGCATCCGGATTTTGACCTCCGGAGGTTAATACCACGAAGCCGGGTAAATTGGCATTTTCCGAACCTAATCCGTAGGTGACCCAGGAGCCTAAACTTGGACGTCCAAGTCTGGCCGAACCCGTTTGCATGAGTAACTGAGCAGGTGCATGGTTAAATTGATCGGTATGAACGGCCTTTAGGAAGGATAATTCATCCGCAACACCTGCAAGATGAGGCATGTAGTGAGATACCCAGGCACCAGATTGACCCCTTTGTTTAAATTCACCAATGGTTCCCAGCATTTTAGGAACACCTCTGATAAAGGCAAATTTTTTCCCTTTCAACAAGGATTCCGGGCAAAGCTGTCCGTCCAGTTTTTTGAGCTCAGGTTTATAGTCAAACAATTCTAATTGTGAGGGAGCTCCGGCCATGTGAAGGTAAATCACGGATTTGGCCTTCCCCGGCAAATGGGGTGTTTTGGGGAGAAGCGGTTTTGTTGGATCGAACAAAGTGTTAGACGACCCGTTGGCATCACTTGTGCACGCGTTGATAAGAGGTGAAAAAGCTAAAGCACCTAAGCCCATAGAACATTGTTTTAAAAACAATCTGCGGGTGGCAAGTTGTGCATCCAGTAAATGGGCTTCTTCGGCAAGACTCAATCTTTTATTATTCATGTCGCGGCTTAATTTTTAGTGATGATTACATCTAAATTTAACATGGCATTGGCAACTAACGCAAAAGCAGCATCTTCAACGTCTGGATTTTCTATCTGAATTTCTTTAACTAGTTCAGGATGAGATTTATAATATGTTTTTGAATCCTTATAAAGTTTCACCAGGGGTTGTAAAAGGGTAGGGGAAATGGGCTTATTTAGTAAAATATGGTACCCCTGTTGTATCCGATCATTTACAGACAAACCAGGATTTTTTAACAATTTTTGACCAAAATGCGTCGCTGCTTCCATAAAAACAGGGTCATTCAAGGTAACTAAGGCTTGTAAAGGGGTATTTGTCCTTATCCTCCTTGCGTTACATACATTGCGACCCGTACCATCAAAAGTTAACTGGGAAGGGTAGGGACTGCTCCTCTTATAATAGGTATAGATAGAGCGCCGGTATTTGTCCTCACCCTCACTTATTTTCCATTTGTTCCCGTCATAAGGACTTGCCCATATTCCCTCTGGTTGATAAGGCATTACGGACGGCCCGTACATTTTATTACTCAGAAGTCCGGCAACGTGTAATGCCTGGTCCCTTACCTGTTCAGCACTTAATCTTATCCTTGGGGCTCTACTCAACAAACGGTTATTCGGATCTTTTTTTAGCTTTTCAGCGGTAGCTACCGATGATTGCCTGTAAGTTTGTGAAAGAACGATTTCTTTCAGGGACGATTTAATGGACCATTGATGTTTATTCATAAACTGCCAGGACAAATAGTCTAATAATTCCGGATGAGAAGGCAGGGTACCTTGTGATCCAAAATCCTCTAAGGTTTCTACTATGCCCGTGCCAAAAAGTTGTTCCCACAATCTGTTCACCAACGTTCTCGATACCAATGGATTACGTTTATCGGTCATCCATTCTGCCATACCCATGCGATTCGGTTTCTTCAAATTAAAGGAATTACTGAGAACCTTTGGTATGCCCGGAGAAACAACTTCGCCTTTAACTTTCCAGTTTCCACGTATGAAAACCTGGGTTTTTCTGGCATTTTCCGGCTTATTATCCATCATAATAGGGGTGTTCGGTGGATTTTTTCTTAATAAAGCCCAATACATACTATCCATTGTTTTTTTAGATGGATCTCCTTCGTTTCCAGGAAAGGCATAATCTAAATGAAAAGAATTTAAAGTAAAACCAGACTCAGTGTCGGAGGTCAGCGATGCATTTTCATAGCTGATATATAGATCATGTTTTCCATAAACAGGCTGAATAGCAAATGGGGTGAATGCCCATTTACCTTCTGTAGAGGGAATGTTAAACTGCCCTAATACTTTTCCACGAAGGCTGTCCAGGCGAATGGTTAATTTACCTTTTTTACTATTTCCTCTTTGCTGGGCTATAAATCTGACTTCGCCATTTAAAACCACATCTTTTATTCTCGCAGAACTCTTTTTTCTAAAAACCAGATATTTTGTATCATACAACTCACTATTGACAAAAAGATCAGCGTGAGTGGCATAAACCAGGGGTTGTAAAAATTTCAGAAATGAATAAATTTCATCGGCTCTTTTAGGCGTAGCGGTTTTTTTAACCCAGGCCACCAAATCTAACAGTTGTAAGCTATCGGTTTTTTCATAATGTCTGATAACGGGAAACTCTTC
>JAFMBH010000043.1 GCA_017858735.1 Bacteroidota bacterium | reverse complement strand
TATTTAGGTCGCCCTTTCGATGGTACGTTTGAAGATTTTTTTTCTACAGTTGACGAAAATGGAGTAAGAACTTTTCCCGTAGCTCCGAACAGACCTATTTATTCTGCGGCCTATATTCAAGATAAATTTACATTCAGAGATATTATCTTCAGGTTAGGCGTACGTATGGACAGATATGACGCAAATACCAGGGTATTAAAAGACCCATATTCGTTATATGACATTATGGAGGCTTCAGAATTTCATAACCTTCCTGAAGCAACATCAGAAAAACCAGGTAGCATTGGCGATGATTATAAAGTTTATCTAAATGACAGTGGAACGGACGTGTTGGCTTATCGCGATGGTGATTTATGGTATAGGTCAAATGGTAATCCCGTTAATAGTCCGATAGATATCTTTTCCGGAGGATTAGTATTTCCAAAATACAAGGATCCCCGGGCACAAAATATAAATAACTACATCAAAGACAAGGCATTTGACCCTTCTGTTTCTTTCAAGGACTATGAAGTTCAGGTCAATTTTATGCCTCGACTAGCCTTTTCTTTTCCCATTTCTGATGACGCTAACTTCTTTGCGCACTACGATGTACTTATTCAGCGTCCTCCGTCAAATACTTTGGCCACGGCATTAGATTATTTTTACTTCACTGATTTCCCGTCGGTTATTCGAAACAATCCAGACCTAAGACCCGAGAGAACAATAGATTACGAAGTAGGTTTTCAACAAAAGTTATCAGCTACTTCAAAGTTAAAAATCGCTGCGTATTACAAGGAATTGAGGGATATGATTCAGCAAAGAACCTATTTTCCAGTGCCCATAGTTAACCAATATACGACTTATGGAAATTTGGATTTTGGCACCGTTAAGGGATTCTCGTTTGAATATGAAATGCGTAGAACAGGAAACCTTTCTTTAGTTACCAATTATACTCTTCAGTTTGCTGATGGTACAGGTTCTGATGCTAATTCGCAGAGAGGTTTAACGAGCAGGGGCAATCTCCGCACCCTGTTTCCCTTGAATTTTGACGAAAGACATCGCGTAAATATGAATTTAGATTACCGGTACGGGGCTGGAAAATTTTACAATGGTCCTAATCTTTTTGGTTCTGATATCCTTGCCAATGCAGGTCTTAGTTTACAGGCTATTGCTGTTTCTGGTCGTCCTTACACGGCAACAATCACCCCTCTTGAATTAGGTGGGGCTCAAACGGCTGGTTCAATTAACGGATCTCGCAAACCATGGAACTATACCATTAATTTACGAGTGGATAAAGTGGTTCAAGTAAGTAAAGGTTTAAGCATGAATATTTATTGCAGAGTGTCAAATCTGCTCAATCAACAAAATATTTTAAATGTATATTCCTCCACAGGATCTCCAAAGGATGACGGATTTCTTGCTTCCTCGAATGGTCAGGACAAGCTACTAAACATAGTAAATTCAAATAGGGTGGTTGATGCTTATCTGGCGTCTTACCAGTGGGCATTGTTAAATCCTGGGTTATTTAGCTTACCGAGAAGGATTTTTGCCGGCGTGATTATGGATTTTTAAATTGAAATTATGAGTAGGATGGTATATAAAAGGTTAATTAGCATCGTTTCTTTTAGCATTTTGATGGGGGTTATTTTATCTCCCATTTCAATGGCTGCCAGAAATAATCCTTTGTTAAAAGAAAGAAGAGGCAATACGACAGTAAAACTGCGATTTGCTGAAAATTGTAATAATGCAGTAGCTCAGATTGATCAGGCTATTAATAATGTAAGAGCACGATTAACTACCGGAGGGGATGTTTGGTGGGACAGTAATGACGGTCGTTATATTGTACCTAAAGTACCCGCTGGTCTTCCTGAGGTTTCTTCTATTTTTGCCGGAGCTGTATGGTTGGGTGGCGTTGATCCCGCGGGTAATTTAAAGATAGCTGCTCAAACGTATGGTCGTAGTTCAGGTGATTTTGACTTCTGGCCTGGTCCGCTTAATCCTGAAACAGGAAAGACTAATCAAGCGATATGTTCCCGTTGGGACCGTTTTTTCTCTGTTAAAGGAGAAAATATTAGAGAGCATATCAGAAAGTTTCAACTGGCGGAGAAAAGTGGGGTAGCTTATAATCCCGATGATATTCCAAGAGATATAAAAGGTTGGCCAGCTCGTGGGAATGAATTCTTCTTCGATATTCATAATTTTGAATTACCTAATACCTCGCAAGGGCTTGCTGCATTTTGGGATCAGGATGGCGATGGATTGTATAACCCTGACAGAGGTGATTTTCCAGTCATTGAAATAAGGGGTTGTGTGTCTAAACCGCAATTTCCTGATGAAATGATTTTCTGGGTTTATAATGACGCAGGTAATATCCACTCAGAATCGAGAGGAGATCCTATTCAGATGGAAGTACAGGTGCAAGCCTTCTCTTATGCTACCAATGACGAAATAAATGATATGACTTTTCAACGGTATAAACTCATTAACCGTGCTGTTGAAAGTATCGATTCCATGTTCTTTGCCATGTGGGTCGATGCTGACTTAGGCTGTTTCACAGATGATTATGTCGGAAGTGATGTTTCCAGAAGTCTTGGTTATATGTATAATGAAGATGCTTTAGACGGTCAAACGGGTTGTGCTTGTCCTCAAGGGGTAAATACCTATTGTGACGAAATTCCTATTTTGGGGGTAGATTATTTTAGAGGTCCTTTGGACGAGAATGGGGAAGAAATAGGTATGTCCTCTTTTACTTATTATAATAACGGCGGCGTTGGAAGTCCGGCACCTGGTACTACTGATCCCGCTACCGCACAAGAGTACTATAACTATTTATCAGGTTCCTGGCGTGACGGTAGTCCTTTCACTTTTGGAGATGATGCCTATCAAGATGGCGCCAAGGTAAAATACGCTTTTTCTGATGCACCAAATGATTCGAGGGGCTGGTCAATGTGTACTTCAAACCTTCCATTTGGTGATCGTCGTACCATACAGGCCTCAGGCCCTTTTCGTTTAGATCCGGGTGCTGTAAATGAGCTAATCATTGGGGTAGTTTGGGTAGCAGATCAAACGTATCCTTGCCCGGATATCTCAAAATTGCTCGAAGCAGATGATATCGCTCAGGCACTATTTGATAATTGTTTTGAATTAACGGACGGACCTGATGCTCCGGATATTGATTTTATAGAGCTGGATAGAGAAATTATAGCTGTATTTACAAATGATAGTATTACTTCTAATAATGCTTTCGAGGGTTATGCTCAGCGTGGCTTACAAATTCCAACAGGTGCAAAGGATAGCTTATATACCTTTGAAGGCTACAAATTATATCAATTAGCTAATTCTTCTGTGACAGTGGCGGATTTGGAAAATCCTGATAAATCCAGGTTAATTTTCCAGGTGGATTTAAAAAATGAGGTAAACAGGATTTTCAATTGGAAAACCATTGATAATCCGACAGGAGAGGAGTATTATGTTCCCGAGTTAAAGGTTGAAGGTGGAAATAATGGTATTCAACATACTTTTAAGATTAAAGAAGATCAATTTTCAGAAGGCGATCGCAGATTAATCAATCATAAGAAATATTATTTTGTTGCGGTTGCCTACGCTCATAATAATTATAGAGTTTTTGATCCCAAAGCAGTTCTTGGGCAAAGAAAGCCTTATTTGGAGGGTAGAAGGAATATTGGAGACGGTAGAAATCCATTTTATACGGTATTACCCCATCCAACCACTGATAAAATATTAAATGCCAGTTATGGTGAAGGAACGGTTATTACCCGTGTTTCAGGGGCTGGAACAGGGGATAATTTTCTTGATATTTCTGATGCGACCAGGTCTGCGATATTGGGTACTTCTTTCAATGGACAGATAACTTATCTTCCTGGAAGAGCGCCCATTCAAGTGAAAATTTTTAATCCTCTGGAAGTAAAGGATGGACAGTTTGAACTTAAGTTTAAGGACAATAATCCTAATAACGGAGTTTTAGAATCTCCTGTTACCTGGGAGTTAAGAAATCTTAGAGATCCGAATAGTCCGGTTATCAGATCTGAAAGGCCTATTGAACAGCTGAACGAACAGATCATCAGAGCGTTTGGTTTTTCTATCGTAATTGGTCAGGTTTCAGAACCTGGGAGTTTAAAAGATGCCAGAAATGGGGCTATTGGTATTGAAGTTACTTATAAAGATAAAAATGGCGCACAATGGTTAGGCTTTATCAATGACGGATATAGTGCCGGGCCCTCGAACTTTGACGCAACCGTTTTCGATTATATTTCAACAGGTGACGGGCAAGTTGATGCTGTATTAGATCCAACCCAGGCTTTTTCAAAAATGGGTGCCGGACAATTTACTCCCTATTTCCTTGCTGATTGGAGAGTAAAAGGGGAAAGAGACCCTGCCTATATTTCTCCCGCTATTTCTGATAATAGCGCTAGTTCCATTCTAAGAACACGAATGAAATTAGCTGATTTGAATAACGTGGATATTGTTTTTACAAGAGATAAGAGTCTTTGGAGTAAGTGTGTTATTATTGAGTCTGCTAACAGGTTTTATCGTACTCAAGGGTTTAATACAGAGGGAAATCGCAGACACTTTGATTTAAGGGCGAGGCCTGGGGTAACAAAAGATGATGCAAATAGTGATGGTTTACCGGACCCAAATACAGCTGATTTAACAGAGGGATTTGGATGGTTTCCAGGCTATGCCATTGACGTAGAAACGGGAAGACGATTAAATATTTTCTTTGGCGAAAATTCTGTTTATAATGGTACCGTATTGGAAAACTATAACTTGGGTGCCGATATGATGTTTAACCCTGATAATCTGGTTCGTTTAGCCGGGGTAAGTAACGGAAATCTTGGATTCTATCCTGTTGGTGGACAGCACTTTGTATATGTTACGAAGCAAACGTATGATGAATGCAGAGCTATTAGAAATTCATTGAGAAATGCAGCGCCTGTTGCTAAGATACTAGCTTTACAAGAGATTACCTGGTCTGGATTAATTTACAATCAATCTACAACCCCGTTTCTTTCATATAAAGATGGTCTGATTCCTAATGATGCTGTAGTAAAAATTCGTGTGAATAATCCTTATTCCATTGCGGGAAATGAAAATAATGGCCACCCTGTTTATCGTTTTCAATTTGATAAAAAAGAAGCAGAGAAGCGGGATGCAAGTAATTACAATGCTGCTTTAGATGCGATAAACGTAGTTCCTAATCCATATTACGGTTTCTCTGACTATGAAGTTTCCCAATTTACCACGACCATTAAGTTTACCAATCTGCCCGCCAATTGTACGGTCACTATTTATTCTTTGGATGGTAAATTTATCAGGCAATATAAACGGGATGAAGTGGGAGCGGTTCCACGAGGTAACAATCGAGCCATTACGAATAGGCAAATTACGCCTGATTTGGAATGGGATTTAAGAAATAACCGGGGAATTCCAGTCGCAAGTGGTGTTTATTTGATGAATATTGACGCGGGCGAATTGGGGTCTAAAACGATAAAGTGGTTTGGTATAAACAGAAAATTTGATCCTTCTGGATTGTAAACAATGAATAATTTAATGAAATGAGGATTAAGGTTTTTTTTGTTATTGGTAGTTTAACTTTTCTTTTCCAACCTTTTTTAAAGGCTGGAAATCCCGACAGACAGGGGGAGGCTGGAGCTTATGAGCTGCTTTTGAATCCCTGGGCAAGAAGTTCTGGATTATTTCATATCAATACGGCCTCAGTCAGAGGGGTTGAAGCAATGAGAATTAATATTGCTGGTTTACCGCGTATAAATAGTCTGGAAATCAATCTTTCGGGTGCCAATTACTTACAAGGTACGGGCATTCGAATGAATGCTTTCGGAATTTCCCGAAAGTTGAAAAACGGTGCTGCCCTGGGTCTTAGCCTCACTTCCTTGAATTTTGGTGAAAATAAAGTGACAACAGAAGATCAACCGGAGGGAACAGGGGCAAATTTTTCTCCTAATTTCTTTAATATAGCGTTGGGCTATGCTTTTACTTTTGAAAATAAGGTATCGGTTGGTATTTTGATGAGAGGTATTTCAGAATCTCTTGCTAATGTAAGCGCCTTTGGCTTAGCCATTGATGCGGGTGTTCAGTATGTAACAGGTGATAAGGAAGAATTCAAATTCGGTATAAGTTTGAGTAATGTTGGTTCAAGAATGGTTTTTAATGGGGAGGGTCTTTCTTTTCAGGGAAATACTCCCAATAAAGCTGGCTATCAACTTACTTTTGATCAACGCGCAGCAGGTTTTGAGTTGCCATCTATGTTAAATATTGGATTATCCTACGATATACTTCTTGGCGAACCTCACAGGATTAGTTTGATTGGTAACTTTACGTCAAATTCTTTCAGCAGAGACCAGATAGGAGCAGGTATTGAATATGCACTTTGGGATTCTTTTATGTTGAGAGGTGCCTATAAATATGATCTTGGTGCTTCTTCTCCTGAAGAAAGACCTGTAAATACTGGTTTGAGTGCTGGAGGAAGTATTGATTTTCCTTTATCTAAAGGTTCTAAAAATAAGATTGCTTTGGATTATGCTTATCAGGCAACCAGGGTTTGGACAGGTACGCATAATGTTTCCCTTAGATTCAATTTCTAGGTCTTTTTTTATACTGGCGATATTTAATTACCCGTTAATTCTTTAAAATGTTAGAATTTTAATCTATATTTGTTAAAGTTACAATAAAAAACGATTTGGGAATTTTCCCATATCGTTTTTGTTTTTTTAAGTCTATCACCCTAATCATTCCAAAAAGCTTAAAAAATTAATGTTATGTCTGGTATCAATTACCTGACCCGAGAGGGTTTTGAACGACTAAATAGTGAATTAGAAGATATGAAATCGCGGGGTAGATCCGAGGCTGCTAAAGCTATTGCCGAAGCTCGTGAGAAAGGAGATTTATCTGAAAATGCGGAATATGACGCGGCTAAAGAGGCGCAGGGAATGTTGGAACTAAGAATTAACGACTTGGAAAAACAACTTGCTAATGCCAGGGTACTGGAAATTACCGATGTAGATACTTCTAAAGTTACCGTTCTTTCTAAGGTAACCATTAAAAATAAGGCTAATAATGCCACTATTACCTATCAAATAGTTTCAGAATCAGAATCTGATCTTAAAGCTAAACGTATTTCGATTAGCTCGCCGATGGGTAAAGGCTTATTGGGAAAGAAAATTGGAGATGTAGCTCATGTGGAGACACCTAATGGCAAATTAGAGTTTGTTATTGAAAATATTTCAATCTAGCCCAGGTATGCCAAGTATTTTTTCTCGTATTATCAAGGGAGAAATTCCCGCATGGAAAGTAGCAGAATCGGAGCATTTTTTAGCATTTCTTGACGTGAATCCGCTTGCGAAAGGACATACCTTAATCGTTCCAAAAGTAGAGACAGATTATTTTTTTGATCTATCGGACGAGGAAATATCAGGTATCATGTTATTTTCAAAAAAGGTCGCTTCAGCCTTGCGCGGCACGCTGCCATGCCTTAGAATAGGAATGAGTGTCATCGGTTTGGAAGTACCCCATGCACATGTGCATTTAGTTCCATTAAACAGTATGGGGGATATTAATTTTAGTAACTCAAGGCTAAATCTTTCGGCAGAAGAAATGGAAGCAATAGCTGCTTCCATTCGTTCCGCTTACGATAACTTATAAAGTTTATTTGGCGACCCATCCTCCATCAACGGGGATGGCTGCTCCAGTAACGAAAGATCCTCCTTTGCCACAAAGCCATAGAACTGCATCAGCGATTTCTTCGGGTTCTCCTAGTCTTCCAACAGGTTGTACCTTAGCAAATTGCGCTTCGATAGCTTTATCCTTTCCTGTAAATCGGTCAATCATAGGCGTTCTAACCACACCTGGACAAATGGCGTTTATTCTTATTCCTTTTGTTGCGTAGTCCAGCGCTGCATTTTTAGTTAAACCTACCACAGCGTGTTTTGATGCCACATAAGCTGGTATACCTTCGAAACCAACCAATCCGGCGACAGAAGCAATATTTACAATAACGCCTGCACCTTGTTTCAACATCATTGGAATTTCACCTTTCATGCATAAAAAAGTACCTGTCAAATTTACGTTGAGTACATGGTGCCAATTTTCTATGGTACAGGGAATCTATGGGACTGTTAACACCTTCAATGCCAGCATTATTTATGGCGAAATCAAGCCTTCCATAGTTTTTCTCTATGGTTTCCATTAAATGGTTTACCTGTTCCACATTCGAAACATCGCATTGTATAAAAATACCCGTTCCTCCACTTTTTTTTATTAAATCTAAGGTTTCTGAGCCGTCTTCTCTATCGGCAATTACTACCGTTGCACCCTGAGCGGCAAATGCCAAAGCTGTAGCCCTACCAATACCAAAGCTTCCTCCGGTGACTATATGAATGAAATTTAAAGTTGATCCGTTTATTTTAATCTGTCTGGATTATCCGCTAAAAAATTTTTCCAGGTAGTTTTACTCTTTTTTACAGGCGTCTTCGTTGTGGATGTGCTTATTTTTCCATTTTGATAAAAATGGCATACGGCAACAGCTAAGGCATCAGTGGCATCTAAGAGCTGGCCCGCCAGATCAACTTTTAGTTGACTTTGCAACAAAAAAGCAACTTGTTCTTTGCTTGCATTCCCATTGCCTGTTACCGACTGTTTTATCTTTCTTGGCGAATATTCGAAAATGTCTAATCCTTTATCCATTCCAACAGCTATGGCAACCCCCTGAGCTCTTCCCAATTTCAACATAGATTGAACATTTTTAGCGTAAAATGGGGCTTCAACAGCCATTATCGTCGGTTTGTAGGTGGTAATGATGCTCTGTAACCTTTCCAGAATTTTTAAAAGCCTCGTGGGGTGGTCGCTATGGGCATCCAGGAAAATAACCCCAATGTCCACACTTTTCATCTGACTTCCATTAATTTCTAATAAGGCATAGCCCATTTTCACCGTTCCAGGATCGACACCTAAAATACGATATGTTTTATTTTCAGTAAGTGACATTTATCAGTGCTATTTAATGACAATGTAGTGATAAAATTAAATCTTTTTTATAATGCCCTTTATACCAATCAAAAAGTAGGATTTAAAACCTGACTTGCGTAAGTAGAGTTTACCATAAAACCATATATCATTTGTTTTTGGGCGATATTGATGCTATATTGTCCTACTTTTTTGCCAAATAACCAAATACCAAATGTATGAAACTTCAGAACCATTATAAGGATGGCTTTTTTGACGTATGCGCTGAACACGGATTTTTGCCCGTAAAAGATCCAATCGTTTCGCTTCCTTCTACTTACGCCGATGTGCAAAAAATATTGGATGATATGCCTGTGGTTTTGCCGAATGGTGAGCATGGATTGCTTCATCATGAAGGTGAAATAATGAAAGCCATTGAAGCATTGGAAAATCACCTGGAAGAGGTAAAAAAGGAGGATGACCTTTTTGTTATTCAAGCTCTTTTTCGTTCGTATGGATTTTTAACTTCCGCATATCTGTTGGAGCCTTCCTATCAACAATTCCGACTGGATGGTACCTATGGAAAAGCAAGAAATGTGCTACCAGCAAATATTGCACAACCTTTTTGCCATGTCTCAGAAAAATTAGGCGTTTTTCCCTGGTTAGATTATCATTATGCCTATTCTTTGGGGAATTACAGGAAATTGGATGAAAATAAGGACCTGAACTGGGAAAATATTACCATGTGTAACCGTTTTTCCGGCCAATCGGATGAAGTTGGATTTATTATGCTTCATGTTGATATCAATAGGTTTTCTCCTGGTTTAGTAGGATCGGTTATGCACACTTTAGAAGTTGTCAAAGATGAAAGTAAACCAGTTCATGATTTTTTGGAAGCTAACTGGCTGACCATGAAGAAAATGAATGAGCGAAGAAAGGAGATGTGGAAGGCTTCAAGATGGCAACATTATAACGATTTCAGGATTTTTATTATGGGTGTTAAAGGGAATGAGGAAATTTTCGGTCCTGGAGTAATCTACGAAGGCGTTTGGGACGAACCAAAGGCTTTTAGAGGACAAACCGGTGCCCAGGATGATATTATTCCAATGCAAGATATTTTTTCCGGGGTCATTCTTCATTATCCTCAAAATGATTTAACGAAATATTTACTTGATCTGAGAGCTTACAGACCTGTTTGTGTTCAAAATTTTTTCTCCGATCTTTCTGAAACAATGGAAAAAATTCATCCAAAGGGATTATTGGGTCTTTTAAAAGAAAGAAACGATGTAGATTCCCTTTGTTTCCTTATCGGAATTTTGGAGGAAATTTATCATTTTAGAAATGGTCACTGGCAATTTGTCCAAAAATATATCATGTCAAATACCAAGTACGCTAAAGCAACGGGTGGAACACCTATAACTTCCTGGATACCTAACCAAATTATGGCTGTCATTATTCAGATGGAAGAAGTGCTCGATACCTTAAGCCTATATGGTGAAAGTAGTAATGATACCGCCCAAAAAGTAAGGGAAAGAAATATTCAATTATTACCTACCAAAAGAAAGCTTTTAGAAGGTCAATTAGCGCTCATTCATAACAATGACTTTACAGCCGAATCTGTTTTTGAATTGAATAAGGCTTATGGTTATGTTGATTCAGAGCATATTAATTGATACAATTGTATGTACTTAAGAAGGTTATGACATTTTTAAATCACTTTCATAAAAATAGTCATAACCTTTTTATCTATTTACTTAAATGCCAGGTCCAGTAGATTAAAATAAATTGGACCGGGATTCTAATGATAGCCAGTTTCTTACTTCCTATCGCCGGTTTTTCTTTGAATACATCTAAAACATGGATGGGTAAGAAAAATAACATTAAATAGAACATACCTTTTCCCGCCATCTGCTGATATTGGGGGATAAGAAGTCCAATACCCAGCAAAACTTCAATAATGCCAGCCAAATAATTGGCAAACAATTTTGGAATAAAATCTGGAATAAACCGGTTATAGAAACGGGGCTTTACGAAATGCATAATGCCTGCAAAAATCATAAAAACAGCTAACAGAATAGTTAAATAATACTTGTAATGGTTCATATTGATATTGATTAACCGGATGTAGTTTTATATTTCATCAGGCCACGGAGCGGCTTGATTTATTTGTTTAAATAGGGGTCTGTCTGCGTTCACTTTCCTCAGGTACTGTCCGAGTAAAGTGGATAATTCGTCCACTTTTTCAGGGTATTTATCAGCTAAATCATTGTTTTCACTCAGATCTTCATCTAATCGGTAAAGTTCCTTCTTTCCGTCTTTATACCAATAGATTAATTTCCAGTTACCTTGTCGAATGGTACTGGTTGTTCCAATACCAGGTCCGGTTGGCCCCCATTTGTTCGGATAATGCCAGACGAGCGTCCTATCTTTTTGAACCTTTGATTTTTGGAATAGATATGGAGCGAAACTCACACCATCTATTACCTGAACGGTATTTATTTTTTTGACGCCAGCCAGGTCTAACAAGGTAGAAAAAAAATCTTCTGCGATAATGGGTTGGTTACAAGCAGTGCCAGGTTTAACTTTTCCAGGCCATTTAACCATCATGGGTTCTCTGATGCCCCCTTCATAAGCCGAGCCTTTACCACTTTTTAATGGTAAATTATGGGTGTGTTTTTGGCCTCCACGGGCAGAAGCACTTAAGGAACCATTATCAGACATAAAAACAATAAGGGTGTTTTTGTCAAGATTACTTGCGGATAGAAAGGATATGAGATCGCCAAGGCTTTTATCCATACCTTCAACCATGGAGGCGAAGCGAGCCTCGGGTTCCTCTAATCCCATATTTTTGTACTTTTTGTAAAACCTGGCATCAGCTTCCAATGGCGTGTGCACAGCATAATGCGACATATTCAGGAAAAAGGGTTTATTTAATTTTTGAGCCTGTTGGATGGCAGAAATAGCTTCCAGGGTTAATACCTCCGTCAGATTTATGGTATCACCATGATATTTGCCCAAGCCGGGAACACCCCAGGGTAGCGTTTGTTTATCTCCATTTTTATTACCAAAATTCTTTTCCCCCTGATAGCTTCCGGGAGCCCCTGCGGCATGCCCTGCAATATTCAGGTCGAATCCCAGATTCAGAGGATTGGCACCTGGCGTATTCATAGCGCCCCAATGCGCTTTCCCGCAATGGATAGTGAAATAGCCATTTTGTTTTAGTATTTGAGGTAGAGTAGTGGCATGAACCGCATTTTCAATGCTATCTACTGGTTGCAATCCGTTCATATTCCAGACAGGCATTTTCAAAATATCATCAGCGTGATCTTCAGACACATTACGTTTCAAGGTCCAGTTGGTAACCCGGTGTCTTGCCGCATTCATACCCGTCATAAGGCTAACCCGGGTAGGAGAGCACACGCTACTGGCATAAGCCTGGGTAAATTTCATCCCATCTGAGGCCATTTTTTCCATATTCGGCGTTTGGTAAAGCAGATTAAATGGCGTTTTTTCAGTCCAAAAGGGAACAGATGTATCCTGCCAACCCATATCATCTACCAGGAAAAAAATAATATTGGGTTGTTTTTGATCATTTTGATAATGGCCAATAGAACCTGACGAACAAAAGATCAGCAAGGAATAAATAATAGCTGATTTAGTTAGGATATTTTTCATGTCATTAGGTTAGAACGAATAGATTTTAAAATACAAGTAAGGTAAGGTATGGCAATACGTAAGTTAGTGTTATATTAACCAAAAGGTAATAAAATAAAAGTATATAATTTATTTGCAATTGTAGGTTAAGTGGGTACTAAAAATAGGATAATCGCATAAATAAAATTATCAATACTATCAACGGAGCTTTTTAAGAGAGGCGTTTTACAGCTAAAAAGTAACAATTTAAGGAAAAGAAAAGGGTCAAAATAAGCATTAAGCACTATTTTGACCCTTCTTATATTATTTTTTAGCTAAAAATCTGAAGATATTAATTTTTAATGCATCTGACAGATAACCCTACGTTTGGTTGATAACTATTAGCGTCGTTACTTGCTCTTAATTCTTTAGTAGTACCTGCTAAGGCTCTGTTTTTAGCTGAGGTAGAGGACCAGAAATAAGCATTTTCACCTTTAAAGTAGAATAAGCCATCATTTCTTCTGAAGCCTCCGGGTAACCCACTGAAATCTGAACAATTATTAGCATCATAATTTACCGTCCAAAGGGTTGTACCAGGTACTTTCATTTTCTCACCTGCAACTAATTCTCCACCTAAACAGGTTGATAAGGTCGTCCATTCAGCATCAGTGGGCACACGCCAACCTGAAGGACATAGGCCTTTGGGGTCATTCACCGCGTATTGATTATAAAGGTAGCCGAAAGTGGTTAAATTACTCGCATTGTGTTCATAAACAGTCATGGCACTCGTTGTTGTGTTGAGCCATCCTGTATATCCAGCACCATTGCCGGTACTCGTTCCTCCTGCGTCTATTGGTAAGGCAGTACCATCGTTTAAGGTTGTAACCCTTAAGTTTTGCTTGATCCAGCATTGTCCACCAAAAGTTAAAACGTCATAACTATTACTCTCACGGTCAGTCACCGTGCTTGGGCAGGTGGCCGTACTGGCGCAAGTGCAGATAGTTGATGTCGTAAAACTCACTTGAGTACCATAACTGGTTCCTACTGAATTAGTGGCATAGGAACGAACGTAATATAGGGTGCCAGCGGATAATCCGGTAATATTACTGGTAAAAGAACCCGTTCCTGTACCATCTGAGGTGCTTGAGGCTGACGGAACTATTGGGTTTGACGAAGTACTCCACACTACTCCTCTGGCTGTTATAGGGGAGCCTCCATCGGCGGTTATGTTTCCGCCACTCGTTGCCGTAGAGGAGGTGATTGATGTTGCTGTTACCGTTGCCGAAATGGTGGGAGAAGATGCAGCTAACGTATAAAAACCTGTTGCAGTACCATATCTGGTTCCTGCGGAATTGGTGGCATAGGAACTAACGTAATATAGCGTATTGGGAGTTAGCCCTGTTATATTACTGGTAAATGAACCCGTTCCCGTTCCATCTGACGTTTTTGTTGAAAGTGACACATCTAGACCTGTACTTGACAAAGTTTTCCACACTACGCCTCTGGCTGTTATAGGGGAGCCTCCATCGGCGGTTATGTTTCCTCCACTTACAGCAGTTGTGGTTGTAATGGAACCCGCAGCTACGGTTGCAGCAAGGGTGGCTAAGGAACCTGCTGATGTTGTAAAACTAATTTCGGTTCCATAACTTGTTCCTGCTGAATTTGTTGCGTAAGAACGGACATAATAAAGGGTACCTACACTCAAACCTGTTATATTACTGGTAAAAGAACCCGTTCCTGTACCGTTAGTGGTACTTGAGGCTGAGGGAACTGTTGGACTTGGCGAAGTTCCCCAAACTACGCCTCTGGCTGTTGTAGCATATCCTCCATCGGAAGAGATGTTCCCACCGCTGGAAGCGGAAGTAGTTGTTATTGAACCGATAGCTGAGGTAGAGGAAATACTCGGTGATGAGCCGACCAATGTAGTAAAAGATATTTCTGAACCATAAGTTGTTCCAGCCGGGTTAGTAGCGTAGGAACGAACGTAATATAGCGTGCTGGCAGATAACCCTGTTATATTACTGGTAAATGCTCCCGTTCCAGTGCCATCGGAGGTGCTGAAAGCTGAGGGAACCGTTGGGTTCGTTGATGTAGCCCAAACGACTCCACGCACAGTACCTGGGTAACCTCCGTCGGAAGTAATATTTCCACCACTTGTTGCTGAGGTAGCTGTAATTGAGCCAGTGCTTACCGTACTTCCTATGGTTGCAACAGAGCCAGTACAGTAACAAAATTAATTTCTGTTCCGTAAGTTGATCCAGAACTGTTTGAAACGTAAAATCTAACAAATAAGTTGTTCCTGCGTTTAATCCCGTTATATTGCTCGTAAATGGTCCGACACCCGGGCCATCATTTGTCTTTGTACTTAGAGCAATCGTTGGATTTGGGCTTGTGCTCCAGATGATTCCTTTTGCAAGAACTGGAGATCCACCATCAGAAAGTATGTTTCCACTAAAGCTTGCAGTAAATGCCGTGATTGTTCCAGTAGTTATAATGGAACTTATCGATGGAGGGGTTGAACAGACGGTAACACAGGTCTCTAAGGCTAGTTTTTTCCAACGAACCTTTAGTTCATCCATTGAAAATCTGTTCCTATTGCTATTTGAAAGAGCATTAGTTTCTTTGGAAGATTGTCCCTGACCATTCAGTAAGGTCAGATGGAAACTAAAAAAAGTTAAAAGTAAAAACAATTTTACCCAATGGTTTCTTTTGAAATCGAAACAATACATTCTTAAAATTTATTGGTTAATTAAAAATAATTAACTCATTAAGCGGTAACTTAATGAGACCAAAAAATTTAAGATGGGTGTAATATTAAAATCCATGCGAAAATAATAAATAATTATAATTAACAAAAAATTTGGGGCAAAAAATGCGATAATTTTAGTTGGATATTCGATAAAATGAGGCTAAAAAAGGAGCAGGATGCATTAAAATTTTAATAAAGATGTTGAAACTATACCCCTGTAAGTTTATACAAAAGAATACATTTACGAATAAATATTATGCTTATAACGAAGACGTTCTCTTTAATCCTAAAAATCCTGTAAATCCTGATTCAGAACCGAGTGTTAATGGTAAATTTCAACTATAAAACCTATCGTGAAAAATCATCCACTTTGTATCCTTTGCCATCACAAAGACCTATTAGGCCAACGTATAAAGTAGCAAAAAAAAAGAGGCTATCTTTTTTAGACAGCCTCTTTTCCAGTGTTATGTTAACTGATGCATTAAATGGATGGCAATCAATTATCAAATGTTAGATGCAAAATCATTATTTCACCACCTTTAAAATCCCTCTCATTAATGTATGATGACCCGGATAGGTGCATACAAAAGAATATTCGCCCGGTTTAGAGGGTGCCGCAAAGTAAATGGTCTGGGATGCTTCTGGTTGCAGCAGAGTGGTATGAAAAAGAACTTTATTGCTGTTAGGGACATAGCTCATTTGGGAACCTTTCACACCCAGGGAGAAAGCAGACAGGCCAACTTCGTCAGCGGTACCTGGCTCAACGATGACCAGATTATGGGTCATATCGTCATCTAAGTTATTGAAAGTAAGTTTCACCTTAGTTCCTGCCTTAACCTCCAGTTCTGTTACATCATATTTCATTCCTGGAACAGTACCTATAACCAGGGTTTTATCGGGTGCTGCCCAATCGGAAGGCATGGTTGTAAGGTGTTTATTACTGTTTTTGTTGTTTTTCTTTATTGTCGGTTCCATTTTTGTCTCCATTGGAACAGTATGTTGGTGACTTTCAGCAGGAGGGGGAGCGACTGCTGCCATTTTATTTTTAGACAAATCTGCCGTCATTCCTGCTGGAATATTATTGAGGGTATAATACCCCACATCGTGTAAAAGTAACTCTCCATTTTCGGTTTTAACTCCTTTAGGTTTAATTTCATGAATATAGAACCGCCTGGCTTCATCGAGTACTAAACGCACTTTTGTATGATCATCAGAGATCAGAATTGCTTTGATTGCATGGGATTTATTTTCAATAACAGGGCTACCATAAAAGTGGTGATATTGGTAATTAAAGCTATTGATATCATAATTCGCTGCTTGAACTGCGGTGGAAACATCAACGGGTTTGGTAAAAGTGATTTCAAATCCATCGGACATGGCGTGTACTTCAGCCATTTCGAAAGGCGTTTCTCCACTCCACAACATCCTTTGAAGGCCAAATAAATCTTTACCAGTAGAACCCCATCCTCTTGAGGTCATTCCACCAAACATGGAGCCGTCATTTCCCCAGGACAAACGAAGTAAACCTGATTGCCAGCCTTCCCGGAAAGGGAAACAAATGCCCTGATATTGACCATTTACTTTTTCAAGCATCATGCGCATCACCTTTGAATGTCCCTGGTCAGAGACAAAGTATTGACCTTTGAAAAAGGGACCCATATTTCCATTAACATCCTCAATCATATCAGCGGTGGAAATGCCCATCAAGGTGTGAGGATACCAAACAGCGGGTAGTTTCAGATTTTTCACTTTTTCAGCTGCTTTGTACATAGGCTCACTGTTATCGGGCACATCAGCAATTTGGGTAGTCATAGGTGAACCGGGCTCATTTGACCAAACCAGACTACTTGCGTGACCAGCAAAATCACCTTTTTCCAAATGGGTAATTCTACCTGAACCTACCCAATCCCCCTGATTTTCAGTATAAAAAATATCACCTGCACTATTCATCATAACACCAGCCGGAGATCTTAAGCCAGAAGCGACGGGAGATAAGGTTCCGTCAGGAGAAACTTTTACCATCCAACCTCTCCATTTTGATAATTTGGCTTCGCCGAAACCTACCCAGGCCACATTGAAGGTGAGATACATATTGTCCTGAGCATCAAAAACAGGGCCGTAGGAATATTCATGGTAATTTCCTGCCAATTCCCAATGGGCTATGTTTTGATAGTGGTCAGCGGAACCATCTCCATTTTGGTCGGTTAATTTCGTTAATTCTCCCCGTTGAACGGCATACAAGGAACCTTTATGAAAATTCAAGCCGAGCACTTCGTGCATACCACTGGCAAATAGTCTATAAAATGGCGTGGCAGAATAGGGATTTTCAACCATCCATATTTCCCCCCTTCGGGTACTCACTGCCAGTCTTCCATCGGGAATGGTAGCCATTCCACCTACCTCCAGCTCTATATTATGGGGGATTGGTAAAGTTCTTAGCGGATAATATTCTGCTTCAGCCACCGCTTTCTGAGCTTTAAGGGCTTGAATAGTTAATATGGATAAACAAGCTATAAGAAATATATTTTTCATTGTCATTCGTTTTTTAAAATACAATCTGATAGGTGAAAGTGGTATTTTTAATATCTGAAATCAACCATTGTTGCCCTTCCTTTTCAACGATAAGGGGTACATAGGGGGAACTGACTTTTATAAAATAAGCGGCATCATCCACAGAAAATAATCCGTCCGCTACTTTTTTTATCCCTTTTTTTGAGGTCGCCAGCAGAAAATATTTGTTACCGGGTAGGGCGGAAAATGAAATAAATCGGGTGAGCCCTTGACCGTTTGCGGAAGGTTGTAGCCAATCTTTTAAGGTTATGTCCCCCATTTTCATAACATATTGGGGTGTTTTTTGCCCATCAACTTCAGTAAATTGCATCCCTTCATATCGGAAAGCTGCAGGTGAAACAAGTTCTTGACTCATTATGTCTATATATGGTAAGAGTCCAGTCATTTGCTGAGACATTCCAAGAGGTTCAGCGGTTTGTTCGGTACCACGGTCATGCCACATTTCAGTGGTATTTAAAAAGCGGCCTCGCCATACATTTAATATCGCACCAGCTTTAGTATCATAACTGTAGTGAACGGCCTGTGGAAAACCTACGTTGATAGCATGTGTTCTTTTTGAACCGTCAAAGACGACGAAAGAACGTTGAAAAACAGGTTGGTTAGAAAGGTAAACTTCGTTCATCACTGTTTTAGAAAATTCCATCTCCGATTTTTTATCATGCAGCGTTTGCCACCCTTCACTTTCTCCCTCTGCTTTAACAGATAAACCGAAAGCACGCACACT
Organism: Bacteroidota bacterium; assembly: GCA_017858735.1. GTDB lineage: Bacteria > Bacteroidota > Bacteroidia > Chitinophagales > Saprospiraceae > BJGN01. Next base: position 9,285 of record JAFMBH010000043.1, on the reverse strand, counting down.
TCTTTCCCAATCCCTGTGGGTATATCCAATCCGAAAGGTATGTTTTCCAGCGTCTAGTCTTTTTTTTCCGAGCACTTCCTCGTTAAAACTCATTCCATACCAGGGAACATCGACATCGGATAATACTAGTTCAGTGTCAATCAATACGTTGGCATATCCATGATAATTTCCTTTGAACAAATAAACGCTGGCTTTTGATACTTCAAAAGAACCTGTGATAACGTAATACTGGGTTCCTCTTCTTGAAACGGAAACGTCTATTAACTCCGTTTCTCCAACCTTGACAGGTGTTAAGGTACTTAAATCTTTTTCTTTTGGAACCGTTTGAATATCTCCTTTCTTTTCACGCGTAAAAGCATTTTCATAAATTTTGTACTGAACAGGCGGGACAATCTTTACACTGGCATTTCCTATTTTTGTTATTCTGATATTTCTGAAGGCAATGGGACCATGATCACCTTGAAACATGAGGGGCCCCATTGATTTTTCATTTTGAAAAGCCGCTGCTCTGGTTGGACCGAACAGTTCTACATTTTGATGTATGACTATCCCGTTCCAGGTTACTTTTAGCATTTTGGCATTCGATATCTTTTGCCCGCTGGCATTAAATTTTGGCGCTTGAAAACTTATGTCAACACGATTCCATAATCCGGGAGCTTTTACGGCATTAAAACGGGGCGGATGACCTTCAAAACCTTCGTTGTTTTTGCCCCTTTTTTCATCCCATCGTTGATAAATCCCTCCTGCATCGTCAAATGATGGTGTGTTCTTCCCCCAACTGTCAAATACCTGAACCTCATACCTTCCTTGCAGATAAATACCTGAATTAGAACCTTTTGGAATCATTACCTCCAGAGATAAATCAAGATCGCCATGTTCCATCAGGGTAATAAGATTATCGCTTGCCTTGAAAGGGCCATTCTTTAATTCACAAACCAAGACGCCTTTTCCCTGTTTGGAAATAAGCGATTTTTCATTGGGATGACCAGTAACCTCACTTGCTTCCTGCCAGTTTGCTGAAGGATTTTTAAATAAGGAAAGGTTGTCTAATGATTCATAGGATTGTCCATGAAGGAACAATGGAAAAAATAAAATGGAACATAACCGAATCAGCAGCCCACGGTGCACACCAGTAAAGAACATAGGGATAGGTTTGTAAATGTATTTTAATAGGATCTTATCTCAAGTTAAATATATGGATTAAAATCGGATTATTACTGTAGGAATTTGAATTTTAATCATCAGACCTATTTAAAATTTAACTAATTTTCCGTGATAATATGAATTATGATCTTGAATGCCAGTCAAATTCGCGCCTGGGACGCATTTACTATCGAGCATGAACCCATTAGATCAATAGATTTAATGGAGCGTGCAGCATTAGCTTGCTTTCATTGGTTGGAAATGAAAGATTTAACTTCAAGGTCTTTTCAGATTTTTTGTGGAAAAGGTAATAACGGGGGCGATGGACTGGCATTGGGCAGGATTCTTCTTCAGGCTGGCGCCAGGGTTGATATTTATGTTTTGTCCCCGGAGAATATGGGAACGGCTGATTTTCAATGTAATCTCCTGAGATGGAAAGATTTTTCGAAAAGGGAAATCCATTGGTTGAAAGAATCTAATGACTTTCCTGCATTGGCATCAAATAGCCTGGTTATTGACGCACTATTTGGTTCGGGATTAAATAGACCCTTGGAGGGCATCAACGCTCTGTTAATCAATTATCTGAATGAACATGCAAAGGAAATTATTTCCATTGACCTTCCATCGGGCTTAATGCCTGACACATTGAAAATTGGTATTCCCATAATTCAGGCTAACCATACGCTGAGTTTTCAGATCCCTAAACTTGCTTTTTATTTTCCGGAAAATGAAAAATTCATAGGACAAATTCATCTGTTGGATATTGGTTTATCTCCGGGTTTTTTGCACCAGGTAGTTCCTGAGATTAGCCTTATTAACCAGGAGGTAGTTGAGAAAATATATAAACCAAGGCAAAGATTTTCACACAAAGGTACCTTCGGGCACGCCCTTTTACTTGCGGGCAGTTATGGTAAAACAGGCGCCGCATTACTTGCGTCAAAGGCTTGTATGCATAGCGGTGTAGGACTACTTACAGTGGGCGTACCTCAATGCGCTTACCTTGTTTTACAAGTGGGATTGCCGGAAGCTATGGTTACTTCCGATGAAAAAAAGAATAATTTAGCCACTATGATGCCTAATTACTCTAATTATCAGGCGGTGGGTATCGGTCCGGGAATAGGTACAGAGAAAAGGACCAGGAAATGGCTTATACATCAACTTTTAGTCATACAATGTCCGCTGGTTTTAGACGCCGATGCGTTAAATGCTATAGCTTATGAGGAAAAATGGCATTGTATTCCTAAAAATTCCATTTTAACGCCTCATCCGAAGGAATTTGACAGGCTATTTGGCGTATGTCAAAATAGTCAGGAAAGAATGCTTAAGGCCATTGAAAAGGCAAAAGAGCTGTCTTGTATTGTGGTTTTAAAAGGTCATCACACGCTCATTGCCACGTCAGAAGGGGAGGTTTGGTTTAATACCACAGGCAATGCCGGCATGGCTACAGGGGGTAGTGGTGATGTTTTAACAGGTATTATTACTGGTTTGTTAGCGCAGGGTTATGTCCCAAAAGATGCTGCATTATTAGGGGTTTGGTTGCATGGACAGTCAGGCGATATGGCCTCAAAAAGGCAGGGACAAGAGGCTTTGGTGGCCAGCCATATTATTGATTTTTTGGGTGATGCTTTTCTCTTAATGGCCAATCGATGAATCATAAATTTGCCAGGTGGATTTTTATTATTCTGAGCCTTTCTTTTATTCTGAAATTTTATGCAGATGAAAATTTCTGGAGATCGATAAATGATTTTCCAGCGCTAAATACCTGGTCGCTTCCTTTATTTTGTATTATTATAGCACTCATTCCGTTGAATTGGTTTTTAGAAGGTTTAAAGTGGCGGGTATTTATATCTAAAGATAAAAAACCCAGTTACGCGGTTATGTTGAAGATTATTTTTGCGGGGGTCAGTTGTGCTATCTTAACACCCAATAGGATGGGAGATTTTATAGGAAGAGGCTTGGTTTCAACTACAGAAATGAAGGAAGAAACTATTTTAGCTACATTTATGGGCAATTTTTGTCAGTTTTTTATCCTTTTGCTTTTTGGTATTCCTGCTTTGGTTTTTTTATTTCCATTATTGGCTGACCAAAACGCTCAACATACCTCTTTTCCTCTAAGTGTAGTGTTATTCTGGTTAATCCTTTGTTTGATTTTTCTTTTAGTATATCCACCTATTTTTCAATTTTTTGCCAGGTTATCTAAGCGTTGGCAATGGACGACTTCATGGGAGGAGAAATTTTTATCTCTCAGTAATATAACTTACGCAACCTTCTTTAAAGGATTGTTTTATGCTGGAGTGCGTTATCTGGTTTTTAGTTTCCAATACTATTTGGTACTTAACCTCTGGGGTGTACACCTGCCACTTTTTCCCATGTACATAGGTCTCGCTAGTTTATATCTCTTTCAAACCATTATTCCGCTTCCTCCAATATATAGCTTAATCGTTCGGGGAGAAACCTCTGTACTGGTATGGGGCGTTTGGGGCATTGCTCCCATAACAGCAATGACGGCAAGTTATATGTTGTTTATATTTAATTTATTTATACCTGCTGTCATCGGTTTTTTTATCTTATTACCCATCAGATCATCAAAAAAATAAGATTGCCTTCTTTTATTTAGATTTTATTTACTAATTTCAATTTAGCCTAAAACCGACTTAATAATGAATAAATTAAAATGGTGCTTGCCACTTGGCCTATTCCTTTTGATGGGAACCTTTCTTTCCGCACAAAACAAGGTGCATTCTCTTTCTTTACTAGCCAGTTCTTTTATCTATGAGGAAGCTCCCTTTAAGGAATGTCATGCTTCAAGTTTGGTAGAAGTAAATGAGGGTAAAATATTAGCTACCTGGTTTGGAGGGACCAGAGAAAAAAATCCGGATGTCACAATATGGCTTGCGGAATTTTCTAAAGGGAAATGGGGAGAAATCAGGGAAGTTGCCACGGGTATTCAAAATGATAAATTGAGATATCCATGCTGGAATCCCGTATTATTTAATCATTCGTCCGGCAGCTTATATCTTTTTTACAAGGTAGGACCCTCTCCAACTACTTGGTGGGGAGAAAGTATTGAGTCTAAAGATAATGGATTGACCTGGTCGAAACCCATCAGAATACCCGACGGATTTTTTGGACCAATACGGGCAAAACCCATTGAATTACCAGATGGGAATATACTTTGCCCTTCCAGTCTGGAAATCCCCGACGGAAAATGGTCAGTTCATTTTGAGCTTTTTAATCCAAAGGCAAACACATGGAATAGAATAGCGGTCGATGATAATTCGGCGTATGATATTATTCAACCTACTTTGTTAATACATAATGACCCAAATACGCTTCAAATTTTATGTCGGAGCAGGCAAAATAAAATTATTGAATCATGGTCTGTCGATGGAGGTAAAACCTGGTCTAAAACGGCGGAAACATCATTACCTAACCCAAGTGCAGGCATAGATGCCGTTTCCATACCTAATGTTGGACATTATTTGATTTATAATCCTACGGAAAAAGGGCCGAATGATAGGGCTAAACTAGCCGTTACCTTTTCTAAAGATGGGAAAAATTGGGATTCAATGCTCCATTTAGAGGATGAAAAATCAGGAGAGTTTAGTTACCCTGCCATGATTTTAGGTAAAGATGGTCAATTAAAAGTAACCTATACCTGGAAAAGAAGAAAGATTCGATTTGCGGAATTAAAAATTAATTAGTTTACCGTTTTATGTTGCCAACAAATCTTTTTGGAATTATTCCACCGGTAGTGTCACCATTGATTGACACAAACACTTTAGATGTTGATGGGCTTGAACTTGTTTTAAACAGGCTTATTGAACATCAGGTTCACGGAATTTTTATATTGGGAACCACAGGGGAAGGACCTAATTTAAGCCATAGAATCAGGAAGGAAATCATTAAATATACCAAGACTTTTGTTAAGGAAAGGAAACCCGTTTTTGTATGTGTTACCGATACAAGTCCGGAGGAATTATTGGAAATAGCCGGTTATGCTGCAGATAATGGTGCCGATGCGCTCGTTTTTGCGCCACCTTATTATTCACCCATAAACCAACAGGAGTTATTAGCCTACTCCGAGTGGTTAATTCCTCAATTGCCTCTGCCTGTCTTACTTTACAACATGCCGTCTCATTTTAAGGTATCTTTTTCATTGGAGGCAGTGAAAAAACTATCTTTATCAGAAAAAATAATAGGCATTAAGGATAGTTCGGGAGACATGAGTTATCTGAATAACCTGATGGGCAGTGTTGAAAATCCAGATTTTTGTTTTTTTACCGGTCCAGAGATTTTGTTGGCGGAGACTTTATTTATAGGCGGAAATGGAGGTGTCAGCGGCGGGGCCAATCTATATCCACAGCTTTTTGTCGGTTTATTCGAAGCCTTTCAACAAGGAGATTTGACTAAAGTAATGGAATTTCAGCAAATTGTGAAAGAGTTGGACCGAGCGGTATATTTTGACGGATTTATGAAGGGGATAAAGGAAGCGCTCGCTTTAAAAGGTATTTGCCAAAATAAGGCTATGCCGCCTCTTTTTCCAATGGCAAATGAGGGATTAAAAAAACTGGAATCTTCCATGAGGTATTTAGAGGATAAATATCCATTCTTAAAGAAATAGTTTTCTTAAAATTTTGATAATGGGCAATTTAGCTTTTTTTGACTATGTGGTTCTTGCATTATACGGCCTTATTTTATTGGGAATGGGTTTTTATTTTGCCAGAAAAATGAAAACGGCAGGTCAGTTTATGACGGCAAATGGAAAAATACCAGGGTGGGCAGCAGGTTTGGCTGTGATGAGTGCCTATACCAGTAGTATTTCTTACATCGCCACACCAGGAAAAGCTTTTGACTCTGACTGGCATCCAATTATTTTTTCCCTCTGTATGATACCGGTAAGCTGGTTGGCCGTGGTTAAGATTATTCCATTATACAGAAAATTAAATCTAATCTCCGTTTATACCTTTTTAGAGGAACGTCTTGGTTCCTGGGCCAGATTATATGCTGCATTTTCTTTTCTATTATTCATGGTGGGTCGCATGGCCGTTATTCTGTATCTGGTGGCTTTACTCATTCAGCCATTTATTGGTGGAAATCTATTATGGATCATTATAATCATTGGTTTTTTTACCATTCTATATACGCTCATGGGTGGGGTAGAGGCAGTTATCTGGACAGATGTTATGCAATCGATTGTGATGATTGCAGGTATTATTTACACCGTAATATTTTTAGGAAATATGGTGTTTTTGTCTTCTCCGGAACTTTTTTCACAAGCTTACGATGCAGGTAAATTTTCCTGGGGATTATCTGATTTTTCATTTGATAAAAGAACTATCTGGGTGATGATCATCTATGGTTTAACGGAAAATCTTAGGAATCTTTTGGCAGACCAGAATTATGTTCAAAAATATACCACGGTTAAAAACACTGAGGAAGCGGCAAAATCTATGAAGCTGGCGACCATTATTTATTTATTTCTTACCGTTTGCTTTCTCTTTATCGGAACAGCCTTATTTTATTTTTATCAGATACAGGATTCTCTGCCTTCCAATATTACCAAAGGAGACCAGGTTTTCCCTTATTTTATTGCTACGCAAATGCCTGTGGGACTCAAAGGTCTGATTCTTGCTGCCATTATTGCCGCGGCAATGAGCACCGTTGACTCAGCATTAAATTGCTCAGCCACTGTTATTTGGATTGATTTCTTAAAAGGTAGATTTGACATAAATGTAAGTGAAAAGAAGCAAATGTTCATCCTTCAATCAGCGACCTGGATTTGGGGCATCTTTGGAACTTTATTTGCCATTTGGATGATTCAGGCAAAAAGTGCACTAGATGTTTGGTGGCAATTATCCGGTATTTTTGGAGGAGGCATACTTGGCCTGTTTTTACTCGCCTTACTCAAAATAAAATTATCCTATTTTCATGGATTAGTGGCTATTTCTTTAAGTATTATAGTCATTTCATGGAGTACTTTTTCCCGAAATTTACCCGAGTCAATCAGTTGGTTAAATAGTTCGATTGATCCCATTTTATCAGGGGTATTAGGTACTATAATCTTATTATTTTACGGAATAATAATACATGTAGTAAACAGAAAAACATCAGTATAACGAGGCAACCTATTTTTTCTCCTTACCGTTAAAGGAAATAGATAGAATGGTTCTCAATGATTGATGAAAAATTAGAGAAAGCACTAAATAGTTGCAGGGTAGATAATAGAGCCGCTCAAAAAGAAATTTATGAGTGCTACTACGGTTTTGTTTTTTCTATTGTCAGGCGTTATGTTGGATCTTTTGAGGAATCAAAGGAGGTCACAAATGATGTATTTTTTAAAATTTTCACTAAAATAAATCTTTATCAACAGGGTACTAATTTTAAGGGTTGGATGACTCAACTCGCAAAAAGAGTAGCTATTGATAAGTATAGAGCCGATTTGAATAAAATCAAAACCAGTGAAAAGGATGAAATTCCTGATACGTCAGAACGATTTGATATACAATGGCTTAATAAAATGGATGTCGAGGAGAAGATACTGCTTATTCAAAAACTTTCTCCTGCATATCGCCTCGTTTTCAATCTTTATGTGATAGAGCAATTATCCCATGAGGAAATTGCTCAATTGTTAAATATCTCAACGGGAACCTCTAAATCTAATCTTGCGAAAGCAAGAATTCAACTCAAAGCATTAATGATTAAATATCAATATGTATAGAAAAACTGACAATCCTGACATGCCATGAGCGATAACGAATTCGACCATATATTTTCCGAAAATTTAAAAAATGCTCGTTCAATCATTGAGCCTGAGGAGGATGACTGGCATCATTTGGCTGATAAATTAAATGATTATCAATCAAAGAGACGGAATTGGCTGAAAGTTCTACCGTGGATTTTATTACCTTTTATAACGGGTTATGCCGTTTGGAGTGGTACTGCCTTACATCATTTGAAACTGGACAAATCTTTTGTAGGGAATAGCCAATATAATCCATCGATAGTAAGGGATACCATTATCGTTGAGAAAGAAAAATATATTCATGATACGATTTACAAAGTAGCTTATGTCAAGGGGGTATCTAAGGAAAGGGAAGTTTCGCCTGTCATGAATCAACCCATTTTAGCTGTTCCGTCGCAAGCTTTAACCCACCAAGAGGAAATAATAACGGAGGTCAAAAAGATAGATAAAAAACAAGAGCCCATTTTACGGATTGTAGATACATTGAGTGCCAATCTGGTTGAAAAAAAAGAAGAAATAAAAATACCAGATGAAAATAAAAAGGAATCAAAAACCAGCATAAAAGTTGGCCTGTCAGCGGGGGCATTTATACCAATAAGTTTAGATGAGATAAAAAATCCGGTAGCATTGCAGTGGTCCACAGAATGGGTAATCTCACCGAGAATTAACTTAGTACCTTCTCTTATTTTTACGCAACATTTTTTTGAAACAGAAGACGTGAGCAGTAGCAAAGTCATGCTTTCTTCCAGTAGTAATCCGCTGGGATCATTTACGTTACATGAAATAAAAGGAATAGAGAGAAATATTATACCATCTTTTTCAACAAACTATTATTTTCTGAATAAGAAAAAAATCAAGGTATATTCAGGTATTGGCCTGGGTGCTAAAATAACTATGCCGGCTCAAATCACCTATGAATTCATTGAACTTTCTAATAAAAGTAGCTATAAGTATAATCAAGTTAGTAACAAGATTTCCACTGATATTTTGATGATGGGAAATTTAGGCGGATCTCTTCAGGTTACTTCAAGATTATCTTTTTTTACCGAAGCTAAAATGGGTATATCAAAAGGAAATACATCAAAAACAAACTTATTTATGGCTACTTTTCTAGGTGTCGGATATCAATTTTGAGGATGTAAAAAAAATGAAAATTTGATTTTTGTTTATTTAAAACGCTTTTTATGGTAATAAATTTAAATTAACATATTAAGTTTATAATTATTGTAATATATAATTAATTTGTTTATATTTGTATCTACTTCCTTAAATTTCAGTTTAATACAGTTTAATAGTTTTAAATACAACTACAAAAGTGATGTATAAACACCTTCCATTTTTTTTCATTGTTGTCCGGTAAATCCGTAAAATGGTTAAAAAATTGGCATAACATTCTG
>JAFMBH010000042.1 GCA_017858735.1 Bacteroidota bacterium | reverse complement strand
CCAACAGGGGTAAGTGGTAAATTTACAGGATATAACCTATTTACAGGTTTACCATTAGCACCAATCAATACCACCGCACCACAGATTAGAACGGAAAAAACTTTGGAGCTTGGTTATAAAGGTGTATTTAATAAAAAATTAATGGTTTCTGCTGATGTTTACAGAATTGCATCTTCAGGATTCATTAATTTTACGGCCATAAGCCCAACCATCAGATACACAGAGCAAAATATTGCAGCTGATTTAAGTTCAAAAGTTGGCGCTACGGTAAGAACCCAATTAGAAGCTGCATTGATTGGTGCAGGTCTTCCAGCAGCTACAGCGGCGGCAACAGCTGCGCAGATAAGTGCAGCAGTTGCAGGTGCTTATGCTCAAGGTGGTGCTGCTTTTGCTGCACAAATTGCTCCGCTGTCTCCTATCTTTGGCGCTGTTGAAACAACAGGCGTTCCTCAGGACGGTATGGTTCATAGTGCAGCAGGCTACAGAACTTTTGGTTCATTAGCTTATGTGGGTATTGATTTAGGTTTTGGCTATGCGATAAACAATGACTTGAGTGTTTTTGCTAACTTTTCTGCAGTAAATCAAACTGATTTTACGGAAGAAGACTTAGGTGAGGCTCCAGGTTCAGGCTTAATTTTCAACCTGGGAATACCTAAGAATAAATATCGTTTAGGGGCTGTTTACGCTCCAGAAACAGGATGGAGAGGAAATATTGCTTTCCAGCATGACGATTCATTCTATTCAAATGCAGGTCAATTTACAGGATTTTCTGATCCTAAAAATCTTGTTGATATAGGCGTTGGTTATAAATTGAAGAATGGTTTAGCGATTGACGCTACCTGCCAAAATTTATTTAACCAGCAATACAGAGCTTTGCCAAATATGCCAATTATTGGCAGAAGGGCCGTAGCTAAAGTTACTTATAGCTTCTAATTAATTGTCGGGTAATCTTTGTTCTTGTTTTTCTTTTTGCTTAAAAAGTAGAAGGAAAAACAAGGACAAAGCTATCCCAGCCACCGTAGGAAAAATCCAAATATTAGTCCAGTTATAATCTCCTGAGGCAGCTACATTTCTCTCGACCATCCATCCGGCAAAATAAGTACCGAACAAAGTTCCCATTCCTTGCATTGCAAAAGTGATAATGCTTTGTGCTGTATTTCTTAAATGTCTCGGTGCTTTCTCATCAATATATAATTGCCCGGCCAATCCGGTAAATACGTAGGCGAAGCCGTGAACCAATATAGCGGGAAGCCAAACGAGCTGTATGCCTGGATTTTCAGCAGCGTAGGCAAAAATACCATATCTCGCACCCCACAGAAATAGTCCGGTAAAGACCACCCATTTAAATGAAAAATGCCGAAGGAAAAAGGGCAGAAGTAACATAACCAGAATCTCTGTTATTTGTCCAATGGACATCCAACCTGCTGCATTTTTTACCTGAATGGTTGTTAAAAAATTATTTACAAAACTATAATAGTAGGCAATGGGAATAGCATACAGTAGCGTAAGGCTTATCATGAAGACTAAAAAATCCCTCTGTTTGAAAAGCTGAATTATTTCGACAGAGAAAAATTCTTTAATAGAATTACCACTTTTTCTCTCTATAGTAGGAACTTTGGGTAAGAATAAGGCATAAACACCTAATGTAATACTCAAACCGGCAGAAAGTAACAACGGGTTGGCTGTTTTTTCCCAACTTAACAGACCTACTATATTTCCCGCTATGATCCATCCAATACTTCCCCATACCCTAACGCCTGGAAATTGTTTTGAAGGGTCTTCCAGTTGTTGAAGAACATAAGAGCTTGATAACGCGAAGGTAGGGAGGTATAAAACGGCATAAAGTAAGGTGAGTGGATAAAAAACATTGAAGTCCGTATATGAATACATGGCAACTAAGCATATACTACCTCCAATGTGAAGAAACGCCAGTACTTTAGAAGCTGAAAAATATTTATCGGTTATAAATCCTACAAAAATGGGCGATATGAATGCTGCAACAGACATAGCACCATATACAAGACCCACTTCACTACCTGAAAAATGCAGCGTTTGTAACAGATAGGTTCCTGTTGTCACGTACCACGAACCCCAAATCATAAATTGAAGCAATAATAATATGGAGAGTTGAACGTATTTTTTATTTTTCATTTTCTGCTGTTAAGGAGTAAACCATAGGTATTTTATCTTCAAGTCCTATAATTTGATATTGCCCTGGCGAGGTTTCTTTAATATGGCTAAAACAAGGATAAGGTGAGTAGGCATACTCTTTGAAGTGAGTTAATCTTAATCCTACCTCTAATAAGGCACTTAACACCTCATCCAACGAATGATTCCAGGTTATTTCCTGAAAAGTATCCATTTGAACGGCACTTTGATCCGTGTAAGTAGTATTTTTTGTTTCTATGATGGGGTCACCTTTAAAATAGGAATACTCGATTCCTTTGAATTCGTCATCCATCATCCATATCACAGGATGAAATTCCACCAAAATCAACTTCCCACCAGGGTTGAGCATGGTTTTCACCACTTTCGCCCAATCATTCATGTCAGGCAACCAGCCTAATACCCCGTAGGTAGTAAAAACAATATCAAATTTTTCAGAAACGAGCTGGGGTGTTTCCAATACATTCCCACAAACAAAAGTTGCCTTTATATCAAGTTCATTGGCTAACATATTTGCCTTATCAATGGCAACCTGCGAAAAATCAATACCGGTAACTTTAGCTCCTAAACGAGCTAAAGAGAGGGTGTCTTGTCCAAAATGACATTGTAGATGAAGAAGTGCTTTGTCCCTAACATCACCTAACAATGCTAATTCAATAGGTTTTAAGACCTCTTTACCCTTTAAAAACCCTGGGACATCATAAAATTCAGATTGATAATGAACATCTACTCTTTGGTTCCAGGCCTGTTTGTTTGTATCAAAAGTATTCATCAAAAAAATATTGAAAATAATTGGAATAAAAGGGAACGTTCTGTACCGCTCGTGAAATTAATTATAAAACCAATTATTCAACGTTAAATTTCTGAATCATGAAAAAGAATCTTTTTTTAAATCTTTTGTCTCTTGGATTGTCCTTATTCGTATTTACGAATATGACCGCTCAAAAATGTGATGCCGCCTTGCGTTCTGCAGAACTTTTGCCTTATGGATCAAAATCATGCAATGGAAAAACGGGAAATTACCTTCAGCGTACCGTTTGTGAGCAGTCATCAACTACTTTTGACCCTTCAACTCATTCCATTTCTCTCCCTAAAGGAAGAGAAGCAGCTTGTTTCACCATAGTCGGATATAGTGGAAGGCCAGATTGGAAAATCATAGATGAAGCTACCGGTGCAGTGGTCTTTGACCCGGTAATGCCTACCACCGCACCTCGATTGGGCACTTTAAAATTAACGGCACCTATCAAGGATAAAGTCTATAAGATCGTGCTGAACAGAACAACTTCTACCAAAGGATCCTGGATTACCCTTGGATTTGTAGATTACCAACCGTAATAAATCATCATAAATAAAAACATCATGAAAAATCTTTTTTATTTCGTTTTAGCTGTTCTTTTCATTCAACTTGCTAACACCACTTCAACGCAAGCCCAAGCCTGCAGGCCTGACACCAGAATGGTTGAAACTCCTCCTGTTGGAAAGAAAAAATGCAATACCATTCCGGGAGATTACTTTAATCGTTCTATATGTAATGTTGCCCCATTTAGAACTTATGATCCTTTGAAAAATGAAATTTTTGTTCCAGCTGGAAAAACAATGAGTTGTTTTAGCATTGTTTCATCTGTTGGAACTCCCGTTTGGAAGATTGTCGACTCAGCTACAGGCATTACCATTTATACATCGGGAGCCCCATTAGGAGGTTTAAGTTTTTCTGGTGGAAGATCTGGAAAATTGTTTAAAATGGAAATGGATGCAGGTGCCTCGACATCGGGCGCTTCAGTAACCTTAGGTTATATCATATTTTAATGAGTCTTTTTTAATAGAAATGCCTTACACTGAAATGATTTGGTGTAAGGCCATTTTATTTTATGGTTTAATAGATAAATTGATTATTTTTCCAAGAGTAAATCCAATAATCAATAAAATGACGTTGTGATACCTATTAGAACTTCCAGAAGAACTGCGGAAATTTCTTGGTTTGCCGACTTATGTGGTGGGGATACTGCCTTTTTAGGTCAGTTGGATGGTCACAGGAGAAGTAATTTTGCACATTGTCAACATATCGTTCAGAAAGCCGAGCAATTGGGTTTCAATAATATTTTGCTTCCTTCCTCCTACATGGTTGGACAAGACCCGTTTACTTTTGCTGCGGCTGTTGCTCCCTCCATTCAAGATATTTCCCTGTTGGTTGCCCATCGGTTTGGGGAACTTCACCCGCCTATGTTAGCAAGAACTATAAGTACATTGGATCATTTATTAAAAGGTCGGTTTACTTTAAATGTTATCAATTCTGATTTGCCTGGAATGAGGGAAGAAGGCAAAGTCAGATATCAAAGAACCAGGGAAATTATAGAGATTCTTCGACAGGCCTGGACGCAGGATGAAATTCATTTTAAAGGTGAAATTTACCAATTTGATTTGTCGTCAGAACCTGTTAAGCCTTATCAGCAAAATGGAGGTCCCCTTTTATATTTTGGTGGTTTTTCGCCCGAGGCCAGAGACGTTTGTGCTCAATATTGCGATGTGTTTCTTATGTGGCCAGACACAGAAGAAGGTCTGAAAAATACCATGGAAGATGTTTCAAAACGTGCGGCTACTTACAATAGAAAAATAGATTTTGGATTGCGCATTCACGTCATTGTGGAGGAAAATGAAGAACAGGCGTGGCTTTCAACACAAAAACTGACCTCCAAACTGGAAGTTAAACGAGGAGAGGAACTTAAAAATAGAGCGCAGGATGCAAAAAATATGGGGGTACTTCAACAAGATCATTTGAGGGAAAACGCCGATAAAGATGGCTATGCTGAAGCGTTTTTATGGACCGGTATCGGTCAGGCCCGAAGTGGATGTGGTGCCGCTCTCGTAGGTTCGCCGGATCAGATTATCGACAAAATCAATAAATACATGGATATGGGCATCAGGTCTTTTATCTTCTCAGGTTATCCTCTGATTGAATCGGCTTTTAAGTTTGAAAAGTATGTGTTGGGCAGATTACCCAACGAGAAACTGGCAAAAATTCAAGGTAGAATTCCCGAAAATGAACCAGATACACCTTTAACTACGAAACCATTACAATAAAAAGCGTAAAATGAAACAAATTGAATTAACGCCCAAATTCTCCCTATCGCAAATAGTTTATGGGGTTTGGCGTTGGGATGAAAATAAGCAATCCCTAAAAGATATCTCTCATATTCTGGATACTTGTCTTTCATTAGGTATTGATTCGTTTGACCATGCTGATCTCTATAATGATTATGGCAATGAATTATTTTTTGGCAAATTGTTAAATGGAAATAACGCTTTGAGAAGTCAAATTAAATTGATTTCTAAATGTGGGATTCAATTATTAAGCCAGAAAAAGCCACTGACTAAAGTTAAACATTATGATTACAGCAGAGAACATATCACGTATTCTGTAGAAAATTCTCTCCGACATTTGAATACCGATTTCCTGGACGTATTGTTACTGCACCGACCCAGCCCTCTTTTAAATCCGGATGAAGTGGCGGAAACGCTTTCCGATTTGGTGAAATCCGGTAAAGTGAGGCATATTGGCGTTTCTAATTTCACGCCCCAACAATTTCAACTTTTACAATCTCGTTTAGATATCCCTTTGATTACCAATCAAATTGAGTTAAATCTGAATCATCCTTTTCCACTGACGGACGGTAGTATTGATTTCCTTTTTAAAGAGAAAATAAAACCTATGATTTGGAGTCCCCTGGGCGGTGGATCTATTTTTAACGAAACAGGAAATGCTTTAATTAGGAATAAATTGCAGGTTTTGGCGGATAAATACCAGGTTGGAGTCGATGTTTTATGTCTTGCCTGGTTATTGAAACATCCCGCACAATTGATTCCAGTGATCGGAACAAATCAGGTGGAACGCATTAAGGCAGCTGTAACATCTACTTCTTTATCATTGGAATTACAGGATTGGTTTTCGTTATATGAAGCAGCATTAGGTAATGAAGTTCCGTAAATGAATACACTGACCATTGGCCATTTTGATTTTCTCCTGATTATTGCTCTTATTATCATTCAAATAGGGGTAGGTATTTTTATTAGTCGAAAGGGTAAGGGAAGTGAGGATTATTTCTTGGCGGGAAGGAAACTACCATGGTGGGTTGTGGGTGGTTCAGTTTTCAGCACTAATATCAGTGCGTCTCATTTGATTGGAATGTTAGGCATTGGATATTCGGTAGGTTTTGCCCAAAGCCATTACGAAGTGCTGGCCGTTTTTGCGATTCTTATACTGGCTTTTTTATTTATTCCTGTTTATCGGCGATTGCCCTTATTTACTCTATCACAGTTTTTGGAAAAAAGGTTTGGTGATAAAGTCAGATTGACCTACGCTTTATTAGTATTATTATTAATTATTGTTCAGTTAATTGGGCATTATTATATTGGTGCGCGGGCATTATCCATGCTTACTCAAGGGAGTTTATTTGAAATAAATTACCCTGTAGCCCTCTTGTTATTATCCCTTATTATTTGCAGTTATTCTTTTTTTGGTGGATTAAGTGCAGTGGTTTATACGGACACTCTTCAGGCCGTTTTCATACTTTTAGTGGCTATTGTCCTATGTTACTTTACTTTTTCATCACCTGAAATAAATGGTTTTTCAGGATTACTTACCTTGGACAGTCAACTGCCTGAGGGGTCAAGAAAAATGAATCTTTATCTTCCTGCAAATCATCCTGACTTACCAGTTTCAGGTGTTTTCACCGGACTAATACTTTTGCATTTTTTTTATTGGATAACCAATCAATATTTAGTTCAACGTGTATTAGCTGCTAAAAGTGATGATGCGGCAAAATATGGTGTCATGGTTGCCGGGTTGTTAAAACTTG
Organism: Bacteroidota bacterium; assembly: GCA_017858735.1. Taxonomy (GTDB): domain Bacteria; phylum Bacteroidota; class Bacteroidia; order Chitinophagales; family Saprospiraceae; genus BJGN01. The sequence continues at coordinate 21,032 of JAFMBH010000042.1, read as the reverse complement.
GAATTCCTTTTGTTACCATAGCTACAGGTGTGGCAGCAGCTCATTTGTTAAATATTAAATATGCCGGACAAAAGATTTTACCTGACGATGCTTTTTTATATTTGGTTAATGCAGTAATTCCAGCAGGTTTTGGGCTCATAGGCTTATTAATTTCAGGGGTATTGGCATCTACTTTTTCCACTATTGATTCCATGATGAATTCGGCAACGACCTTATTTTGTATTGACATTTATAAAAAATATTATCGGAAAAATATTACGGATAAAGAATTGGTGATTGTTGGTAGATTAGTAACACTAACGATTACATTATTGGCAGCTGTGCTTGCCTATGCAACTTATAACCCTCAAAGTGCTGGAAACTTTTTTCTGAAAATATCTTCCCATGGGTCTTATTTTACCCCAGGCATCATTGTTGTTTTTTTTGCTGCTGTATTTGTCAGGAGAATACCTTCCCAAGCAGCCTTATGGACTATGGTGTCAGCACCATTTATTGCTATTTTACTTGAAGTATCCTACAGTAGCATCACTGCATTTTTCCCTACTATCTCCTCAATATTTGGTGAAAAACTTAATTTTTTGCACCGAGTGGCACTCACTTCCATAAGTTCCGTCTTTTTATTGTTCATTAGCCGTTTTTACTTACTAAGAAAAGTTGGGGGATACCAGCTTGTAAAAGAAGATGATCAGCTGATGGCCATAGATTCGTTAATGGCACATCGTTGGAAGATAATTGGATTTTTATTCATTCACGCTATCTCGGTAACTATTTTGTTCATGGATCTATCAGACGGAAAACAATTATCTTTCCTTATAGCTCCTTTATCGGGAAGTCTTTTTTTATTTAATATTGGAAAGCCTTTTTCCTTTTCGGGAACTAAAATGATGGCTGCCGTATTAATGTCTTTATGCATTTGGATTTTATATTATTTCTCCTAATCTTGAAAAATGATTAGATTGAACCTTTTTAAAAAATGTTTATGTGGTTAATTATAATGCTTTTTTTCTCCTTAAATTATGCAAATCCAGTACAGCATGGAGAATGGGATGTATTGGTTAAAAAACATGTTTCAAAAAATGGCATGGTCGATTACCAGGGTTTTTTGAAAGATAAAAAGCAATTGCAGGTATATCTGGACAAACTTTCTGCCAATAAGCCTACTTCTAAATGGAGTAAAAATGAAAAAATGGCTTTTTGGATAAATGCCTATAATGCTTTTACCGTGAAGCTAATATTGGATAATTATCCAATAAAAAGTATTAAAGATATCAAGAGAGGTATTCCTTTTGTTAATTCTGTTTGGGATATCGCCTTTATTCCAATGGGGAAAGAAAAAATAGACTTAAATTATATTGAACATTCCATTTTAAGAAAAGAATTTAAGGATCCAAGAATTCACGCCGCTATAAATTGTGCTTCCTTTTCTTGCCCATTATTAAGAAATGAAGCTTATTATGCCTCCCGTTTGGACGAGCAATTAAATGATGCTATGAGGAGGTTTGTAAATGATTCTCAACGAAATCAGTTAGACAAATCAAATATTAAAATCTCAAAAATATTTAGTTGGTTCGCTGGCGATTTTAAGTTAAATGGTTCGTCTGTCGTTGATTATTTAAACAAATATGCAAAAAAACGGGTGCAACCAAATGCTAAAATAGATTTTTTAGAGTATCAATGGGAGCTAAACGATGTAGTGAAATAATAAGTGGGATTCATGGAAAAGGAAATAATCATAGGTGTTTTACAAATGTCTGATCGGGCAAGTCTGGATACAAACGCATATTCCAGCCTGTCGGGAGATGCCATTTTAGAGGTTTTGACATCGTATATAAAGTCTCCATACAGAACTATTTTCAACATCATTCCGGACGAGTATGATCTTATTTTAAAAACATTTCATACGTTGGCAGTGGAGGAAAAGTGCTGTTTAATATTAACTACAGGGGGAACAGGGCCTGCAAAAAGAGATGTAACGGTTGAGGCAACGGAGGCTTTTTGTCAAAAAATTCTTCCTGGATTCGGCGAGTTGATGCGGATGGAAAGTTTAAAATATGTGCCTACCGCTATTCTTTCCAGGCAAACGGCAGGCATTTATGAAAATACCCTGATTGTTAACTTGCCAGGCAAACCCGCTGCCATTTCGCAATGTTTGCAAGCCGTTTTTCCTGCCATACCTTATTGTATTGACCTCATAGAAGGTCCGTTTATTATGGCAAATGAGCAAAACATAAAGGCGTTCAGGCCTAAATCAGGTTAATTGTGATGTTTGTCTTTTATAATCAAGGGCGTTGGATGGTAAAAAGTAAATCGGACGCCATAAGGACCTTGTTTTTTAATCTATAAGGGAAATCTGGGTGTTCATGAAGGAACTTTTTTACATAATAGGCTGCAGTGGGTGATTGATGTCCACTTAATACCGCTGTGATGAATTGTCTTGGGAAAAAGATATCACCTGTTTTTTGAATCTCCTCTAAAAGTTCCAGGCTTTGAGTAATATAATGAGTTGATTCTTTGGCTCTTAAGGGATGATTTAAATAACGGACGGCGTCAACCACCCAAGGTTCAACATTTCGATTTTCTGCGTTGTACAGGGATTCAAAAGCGGCATCCCTTATTTTTGTATCGGGGGATAAAAAAGGTTTTATGAATTGTAACCTTTTTTTTCTATCTGGATTCAGGATTTTTATTAATTGAGTATCTATTATTCCAGAGGCTTGTTCAGGAAGTAGTAAAGAAAGTGTTGCGGCCAGGTCAATCTGCTGTGGTTCTGAAATGGGTAATCCTGGAATGTTGGTTTTTCCAGACCAAACATCAAATAATGTTTGAGTAGCTTCCTTAGACAAAGCGATGTCCCTAAAGGTTGAAAAATAGGCAGATTTTGCACTGACAGAGGTGCTTTCATTTATCAGTTGCCAAAGAAGACGTTCTATTTTAGGAGTAGAGATACTTCGCTGTTCATCGTAAAGGAAAGTCCAGAAGACCGTATTCAGCTGGCCTAGAAGTAGTTGCCTGTTTAAGGATTCCTTTTCATTTTTTAAGGAATGTAACAGATATTCTAAATAATCATTGCCCGATATTTTCCTGTTGATTAATTCTTCCATTAAGGCAATGCTAATGGCTCCACGCAAGAATTCATCATTTACAGTTAATTTGCCCGATAAAAAGGTCTGCAAAGACAGGCCATCCAATTGGAAATAACCGTAACCTATGGCAGAAGCATTCGGTAAGATCGCTAAAGGTTTTTTTAATCCTTTTGATATGGGTAAACTTGTTTTTAAACCATTTATACGGGCAGGTATTTTGATTATTGTGTCTGCATAAAAGAGCGCTATCTCGGTTTCTTGTTGCCAATGCTTGTCCGATGGGGAAGATTTAACCTGTTGGATAGTTATCTCCTCCATATTTGAATCTTCATTCATCAAGGCAGTCGTTAAAAGATGGGGCATTCCAGCCTCTTTTACCCAAATACCGGCCCATTCTTTCAAAGATATGGGGGTTAATTCATCTAAAATACTGATAAGATCGTCCCAGGTCGCATTGGCATAAGAAAAGTCTTTCAAATATTTTTGAAGACCCCTTTGAAAAGGTTCCGTTCCCATCAACTTTTCCAGTTGACGCATTACAATGGGTGCTTTTTGATAAATGATGCCACCATATAAGGATCCGGCATCCTTTAAATTTTCCAAAGCCTGTTGAATGGGGTGACTTCCGCCAGAGCGATCTTCACTATAAGCCGTAGGATGATGAGAAATTAAAAAGCTTAATTCATGATTTACCTCGGGGAAATCGGGATTGACCGCTTTGGCTGCCATAAAGTTAGCGAAGACCTCCTTGAGCCAAACATCATTGAACCAGTTCATAGTAACCAGATCTCCAAACCAATAATGAGCCGTTTCGTGAGCTATCAATCTGGCACGAGCTAATTTTTGATTATCTGTGGCACTTTCTTCTAAAATGAGCGCGCTTTCTTTATAGAAAATATTTCCAACATGTTCCATGCCACCATATTGAAATCCTGGAAGCAAAACAAAATCTAACTTTTCAAAGGGCATTGGAATCTGGGTATAATCTTCCAGCCATAAAATGGAAGTAACATGGAGATCAAAAATTTTATCCAGGTTTTTAGCCACTTTTAGGGAATCAGTTTCCCTGAAGAGCATGCTCATGCTTCTACCTTTTTTTTCTTGAGTCACCCTATTAAATTTTCCTGCGGCAAAGGCAAACAAGTAGGTACTTATTGGTTGAGTTTCCTTATAATGTAGTATTTTTTTAGGTCCGGTAGAGGTACTTTTCATCAGCGCACCATTGGCAGAAGCATCCCAGGATTTTGGAACCTGAAGGGAGAGCGTAAACCTGGCTTTCAAGTTCGGTTGGTCAAAACAGGGGAAAAGCGTGGCGGCACGGTCGGGCACTAATAAGGTATAAAGAAAATCAGCATTTCGGTTAAGGGATTGATTTCCAGCAATGAATTCAATTTGAATTTTATTCCCCCCCACATTTAAATGTATCGGATCAATGATAAGGTGACCCGCCAAAAAATCAATGGAGACTATTTTTTTATTTACGGTTACCTTCTGAAGATTCTCCCGGGAAACCTTGAAATCAAGTAGTAAAGGCTGAGCCTTTTGCTTTAGGTTTAAAGATATATCTACTTTGGCAGGAATAGGCGCTGATTTTTCTGCTGGAATATCAAAAAATAATTGATAAGCTAATCCACTGATATTTTGAGCTCTTTCACTGGCTAAATCCCAGGTAACGCCAGCAACCACCTCTGTTTTTTGCGCATTCATAAATGTAAATGTACCCAGTATAAAAGGTAACAAAAAAGATAATTTTCTGAATAGCATCTTAAAATATTTGAAATCTTTTAAATAGTACAAAATAGGAATAATTTGCTTCATTTAATTATTAGAGACTTTTTTATAAGGTTTGACGGAAGAACTTTGTATTTTTGACAAAATCATTCAAAACAGAATTATTCAAAATGGAAAGCTTGGGCGAAACGATAAGAAAACGAAGGGAAGACAAGGAATTACCACTGCGGACAGTTGCTGCATACCTCGACATTGACCAAGCAATTTTAAGCAAAATTGAAAGAGGACAACGCAATGCAAACCGTGAACAGGTGATAAAACTTGCCAGGTTTTTTAATATTAATGAAACTGACTTGCTTGTTTCTTGGCTGTCTGACAAGTTAGTGTATGAGGTTCGGAATGAAGATATGGCATTAAAAGCCTTACAAGTGGCGGAGGAGAAAGTGAAATATCAAAAAATAAAAAAATTATGAAAGGCATACAAGGAACATCAAATAAAACATATCGCCAATTAATGGGCAATGGATTACGTTATGAAATTCCAAAATTTCAACGCGATTATAGTTGGGAAGCAGAACATTGGGATGACCTATGGCAGGATATAAGAGCATTGTTAGCCGATGAGGATAATGAACATTATATGGGGTATTTAGTACTTCAAACATCAAACAATAAAGAATTTCAAATAATCGATGGGCAGCAACGATTAACAACCATGAGTTTGTTGATTCTTTCGACTTTAAAATGCCTGAAAGAGCTAGTTGATTCCGGCATTGAAGCAGAAAATAATTTAAAAAGAAAAGACAGTCTCCTAAATAGTTATATTGGATATGTGGATCCAGTTACATTAATTTCAAATAACAAGCTCAAATTAAACAGAAATAGTGATGATTACTATAAACAACATTTGGTTCTTTTAAAAGAGTTGCCGCTTAGAAATACAAACTCTTCTGAAAAGCATATGAGAGAGTGTTTTAATTGGTATTATGATAGAATAAAGAAAGAATTTAACACTGGCGAAAGCTTAGCAGCCTTTATCGACAATATTGTAGATAAACTGTTTTTTACAGTTATTGAAGTAACCGACCAATTAAATGCATTTAAAGTTTTTGAAACATTAAATGCCAGAGGAGTTCAACTATCTTCGGCAGATTTATTAAAAAACTATTTATTTTTTGTTGTAGATGAAACAAAACCACATATTTCAGAAATTGAAGAATTGGAAAACATTTGGAGTAAAATAGTAGGCAAACTGGGAGAACAAAAGTTTGAAGATTATTTACGCTATTATTGGAATAGTATTAATAAATCAGTTGGTAAAAAGAATCTATTTAAAAACGTAAAAGGCAATATAAAATCGAAAGAACAGGTTTTTGAACTTATAAGAAATTTAAATGACACGGCAGATTTATATTTAGCTATTCAAAACCCTGAAGATGAATTTTGGAGAGATAAGCCCGAAATACGAAAATCGTTGAAAGAATTAAAACTTTTTCAAATTAGACAAATCAATTCTCTTTTCTTATCTGCCTTAAGAAATTTAGAAGTTGAAAACTTTAGAAAATTAGCTAAAATTTGCTCTGTTATATCTTTTCGATATAACATTATTGGAGGTTTAAATCCAAATGCTCAAGAAGATGTTTACAATACTGTTGCGTTAAAAATTTCATCAAATAAGCGGTTTGAAGTGGCAGATTTTCAAAGTATATACGTGAGTGACTTAAATTTTGAAAATGATTTTTCAACCAAAGAATTTAAAAACACAACGCGCAACCATAAAATAGTAAAGTATATTTTATCAAAAATTGAGGTTTATCAACATAAAAACGAAATAGATCCAGAAAGTGATTTGTTTACCATTGAACATATTTTACCTGAAAATGCAGATGATACTTGGGGAAATTTTACATTTGAGGAAATCAATAGATCAGTTTACAGAATGGGTAATCTGACCTTATTAGAGAGAAAATTAAATAGGGAAGCGGGCCAGAAAGGTTATGTTGAAAAAATAGTATTATTTGCACAATCAAATAGTGAATTGACCAAAACTCTCCCTGATAATTTCAATACCTGGAATGAAGATAAATTAGCCGCAAGGCAAAGGGAACTGGCAAAACACGCCAAAGCCATTTGGAAAATACAGGAACTAAGTAATAATTAAAAAATGCCAACACTGTGAAATCAGGAGAAAAAAACTGTGCCACCTATTCCGGGAATATGGCCGGATTATCGAGCAAGTAAATCCCTCAAAATTTGGTCATTTTATAAGATTTTTCCCCTTCTAGAATGCCTTTATGAAGTAGAAAATAAACCCGTTTGGTTCTATTATGGACTAGAATTTCAATAAAATGATCAAAAAGCCCTGTACTGCCGGAATAGTTAGTCAATTTCACCGAATTACACAATTACAAAATTTTATCCACATTGTTTTATGAAAATCAACCTATTATTCTCCGAATAGTCAAACTTGCCTTTTTCACTAATAGCCAAGGCTATCGGAAGTGACAACGATAGGCGTCATGTCCGCGGTAGCTTTTGTTACTTGCTATGTGATTTTATGTTATTTCAAATTTTTCCTTTTCTATTTCAAATGTGACCTTTGCCTTGAGTGCTCCAAATATTTTTATTAAGGTTGCGACGGTTACATTCCCTGTATTGTTTTCCATTTTTGAAATTTGAGCTCTTTGGACGCCAACCAATTCACCGAGTTGTTCTTGAGTTAAGTTTCGCTCCTTTCGTAATTGTTTTATTTGTTCAGCCAGTAATTCAACTTTAAGTTCTTGTTCGTATCTATCTCGAACTTCTGTTCCAATTTCCCCTAAATATTTGTCTTTAAATTCTTGTATTGTTATCATTGTTTCTTTTTTTGTTTTGAAAATATGTTTCCTTGATTGATTCCGCTCTTTTTATTTCTGATGTAGGCGTTTTATTGGTTTTCTTATCAAATCCATGAGTGGCCAATATCAAAGTTTCTTTATCGAATTCTGAATCCCAAAATGCTAGGATTCTATAAAAGTATTTTGAGTCCCTTTCTCTAAACTCATAAATGCCCTTTGTTTCTTTTAGTTTGGTAAACCACTCACCTTTAAGTCCAGTTTCAGTTTTTTGAATCGAATTCAATATTTTGAATTGAATTTTTTGTTCCACTTTACTAAGATATTCTTCCGCTTCTGGCATCAAAATTACCTTTAAAGGTTTTATCATTCTAGGTTTATTTTGTCAAAGTTAGTCGTTTGTTTCCATATTTAGAACATTTGTATTAGGTTTTTTTCTGTATCCTTCTGTCCAAGTGTAAAAGCCGTATGAAATTGACCACCCTATTTTTTAATTTCAGCCAGTTTAGCTAAGAGTTCAGTTGTTTTTTCTGGATATTTTAACGCTACATTTTCCTTTTCCGAAGGGTCTGATTTAAGATTATACAATTGCACCTTTGGTCCGCCAGGTTTTGGATTTTCCTTATCAGGTGCAGTAAATCCACCAGAGCCGAGTTGGTCAATCAACTTCCAATCGCCCAGACGGATACCAAAATATCCTTTTGAAGAACTGTGAATAATTGGTTTTTCGGTGTTAGAAGGATTGGTTTTTCCCAACAAATCGGGTAAAATGCTATAGCTATCTTTTCTGTCAAATTTTGGGTCTTTATCGGAAAGCAATTCACGCAGGGTACCGAGCAGACTTGTTTGGCAAGCGATAGCATCAGAGACAGATCCCTTTTTTATTTTTTCCGGCCAACGGACAATAAAAGGAATCCGGTGACCACCTTCATAAGCATCGCCCTTCATACCTCTGAAAGGACCAGCTGCCCGATGTTGAAATTGTTCAGTAAAATTTTCTCTCCAGTAAGGACCATTATCGCTGGTGAAAATGACCATGGTATTTTTTTCAAGCCCCTTTTCTTTAAGCACTTTCAGTAATTCGCCCACTGCGGCATCTACTTGTCGGGTAAAATCACCATATTCACCTGCTTTAGATGAGCCGACGTATTCCTTTTTGGGTACCCAGGGAGTATGAGGAGCAGCAAGAGGAAGATAAAGGAAAAAGGGCTTTTCCTTTTTTTGATTCAGGATAAAAGCCTTGGCTTTATTAATGAACGTTGGTAACACTTCGTAAAAATCAAAATCGGGTGACATTTTTCCGGCGCGCCAAAAAGGACCGGTATAGCCACTTTCCAACTTATTTCCGGAGGTAAACGAGGTAGGAAGTGAGGTTAACTGATGGTTTTCCAGATAACAATAGGGAGGCATATCTAAGGAAGCGGGAAGAATATAAGAATAATTGAAGCCCAGATTATTGGGTCCAAAAGTAGGTTTTTTGTCAAAATTAATGTCAGATGTGTCCATTTCAGACTGAATACCATAGCCAGGGGCTTTTCCAAGACCTTTTTCAATGGCCTTTTCGGACAGAATCCAATCTATGCCAAGGTGCCATTTTCCTACCACCGCCGTTTCATAATCGTACTTTTTAAGTAATTCTGCAACGGTTCCCTTTTCCGGATCTATAAGATTTCGGCTATAGCCGCGTAAAACACCCACGGGTAATTTTGATCGCCAGGGGTATTCTCCAGTAATGATGCCATATCGGGTAGGCGTACATACGCCGGAGGGGCTGTGCATATCGGTAAATCTCATACCTTCAGCAGCTAATAAGTCGATATTTGGCGTATGGATTTTTCCTGAAGCCTGATAACAAGATACATCTCCGTATCCAAGATCGTCAGCCAAAATATAAATGATATTTGGCCGCTTAGCGGCCGCTTTTTCTGTATTGAAACTGAAAAAGACAAAGGCAAGTGCAGAAAGGCTGAAAGCAATCATTAAGTATTTCAAAAATGGCTTCATTTATTTAGAGGTTAAGGTGGATAATTGATTAAAAAGAGTGGGATTTACTTCTTTGAAATAGCTTTCTAAGGCATTATTCAAACTTTTCACCTTTTCAGGATTAACAGCGGCAAGATTCTTTTTTTCACCGGGATCTTCATTTAAATTAAAGAGAAGCATTTCCCCTGTCTTCCAGAATTTCAACAGTTTATAATCGCCGGAATGGACAGCAGAATGCGGATACCCATTATTAAACCGATGGAAATAAAGATTTCGGATATCAGATGTGGTCTTTGGATTTGATAGAGAAGCTTTAAAGCTATTTCCATCTAAAGAAAAGGAATTGGGTTGTTTCGAACCGGCAATGTCGGCGAATGTAGCGAGCAAATCATATCCTGTAACGTATCGGTTACTGCTGGTATTTGCGGGAATATCAGGGCCTGACACAAAAAAGGGAACCCTGATGCCCCCTTCGAACAAGGTCCATTTTCCACCTCTGAGAGGAGCATTTCTCATTGGAGAAGGGAAAGAATCAGGATGATCCAAACGGTTTTTTACAGGAGCGATAAACTCTACTCCCCCATTATCGGACATAAAGAACAGATAAGTATTTTTTCGGGCACCTAATTGATCTAAATGAGCCATCAAATCGCCTATGGATGCGTCTAAATCGGCTAACATGGCAGCCCAGGCAACATTTGGGTGTTTTTTGCCCTTTGTCAATTTTTCAAAACGAGCGATGGTTTCTTTCCTTGCCGTGGTATTGGCATGGGTTGCATAGTGTGATAACTGGATGAAGAAAGGATTTTTATTATGAACCTGCTCGCTAATAAAACGCTTGGTACGATTCGTCAGGGTATCGATTTGCTTGGGATTATCTTCAGTAAAAAAAGTGGTCCATTTTTCAGCCTTGTTATTGGTAGTATTTCCTTGCCCATTTCCATTATCACCATCAGAAAAATCATATCCAAAGGCACCTGGAGGAACGCCAATACGCAAATCCCATTTTCCAAAGTGAGCCGTGACATATTCAGGATTTATTTTTTTCAACACCTGAGGAATAGTTAAATAACTATTTTTTCCAGGTTCATATCTGCTTCCAAATGTTTCATCATCCTGTCTCATTGGGGTATGGCCAAAAAGGATACTTCTTCTGGTAGGAGAGCAAATGGAAGCGGGAGCATAACCCTGCGTAAAACGAACGCCTGATTTCATTAATCGATCCAGATTAGGCGTAAGGTGGAAATCACTCTTTGAATCGGAGATTTTTGAATCCATTTGTTCTGAAAGGGAGCTCCAGCCCAGATCATCGGCAAGGATGAAAATGATATTAGGGGGCACAGGATCTTTTGGAATCTGAGTGGTGCTATTCAGTAAAGAAAACAAGATGGAGAACCAAATGAAATATCTCATATATTAATTTATTTGAGCATGATAAAAAGAGATGAAAAAATACCTATGACAAAGGTATTTCTTAAATAAAGCTGCTCAGGAAATAAATCATCTTTTTGAAAATTTATTTCAAGGGTATCCAATATGTTTAGCATTAAAGGTAATATTTCTGTGATTCTTTAAAGATAATACATTTTACCCTAATTGAATCAGTTTATAAAGGAGTATCATGCCAATAGAAAAAACAAAATTTTTGGAATTTTAAGAATGTATGGGAAGGATATTGATTATCATTTTTAAAAGGCTAAATAGGTTGGTTGAAAAAAGACCTAATACATTGGAATACTGTGTATATTTAGAGGAATCTGATTAGAAAGAGAATACCTTCAAAATGAAACTCAATGAAAAACACCTATTTTAAGCAAGTTTTAATTTTTTTGGTTGTTTTTAATTTTTGTGATAATGTTGTCATTGGACAGGTCAAAAATCCTGAATTGAAGTACACCCTTTCTTTTCCTTCCTCTGAAAAAAGTAGTTATTTAGTTGAACTCTCTTGTAACTTTTGGTCCATTGATTCGATAGAATTAAAGTTGCCAAGGTGGATGCCAGGTTATTACCAGCTAATGGAGTATTCAAAATCAATTGAAAATATACAAGCCTTAGATTCAGAGAAAAAAAACTTAAGTATTATTCACCCAAATGATAATACCTGGGTAATTAAAGGGGTTAAGAATAAGGCATTTAAGATAAGTTATAAGGTAAAAACTTTTAGAAAATTCGTAGCTAATAGTTTCGTAGATAGTTCGCATGCATATATAGTTCCTGAAAATTCATTTTTATACATACTTGGAAAATTAAATATTCCTGTAACAGTAAGAGTGATATTAAATAATAAAGATTTCACAGTAGCTACTGGTTTAGATCCTGTTAAAGGAAAAACGAACACTTTTGAAGCTAAAGATTTTGATATATTATACGATTCTCCTTTGTTGATTGGAAAACTGGAAGCCCTTCCCTCCTTCTACCTGAACGGTATAGAACATGCTTTCATTGGTTATAACATAGGACAGTTTGACAGGGCTTTATTTATGGATAACCTGAAAAAAATTATTACTTCGTCCGTTGGCATAATAAATGATATTCCCTATAAGAAATATACTTTTATCGCTATTGGACCTGGAAGGGGTGGATTAGAACATTTAAACAACACAACGATTAGTTTCGACGGAAATGGTTTAAATAATGAAGCTGGAATGAATCGAATGATGAATTTTATTGCCCATGAATATTTTCATCATTTTAACGTAAAAAGAATTCGTCCAATGGAGTTAGGTCCATTTAATTATGAAATGGGAAATAGAACAAATCAATTATGGATAAGTGAAGGATTGACTGTATATTATGAATATTTGGTCGTAAAGAGAGCAGGATTAATGGATAGCAAAATGCTTTTATCTTATTTAAGCAACAATATAAATTCCGTTGAAAATAATCCTGGCCGATTTTTTCAATCTTTACAACAAGCCAGTTACAGTACCTGGAGTGACGGCCCATTCGGCACGCAAGGTAAAGAACCTGGAAAATCAATCTCCTATTATGAAAAAGGACCACTCATAGGTCTTTTATTGGATTTCGAGATACGAAAATCAACTAATAATAATAAATCATTAGACGATGTGATGAGGTTGCTATACGACAAGTATTATAAATTTGAAAAAAGAGGATTTACGGAAGCTGAATTTCAGTTTTCCTGCGAACAAATTGCTGGCGTATCTTTATCTGAATTTTTTGAATATATATATACCACTAAAGATTTGGATTATGAAAAGCATTTAGTTCATGCCGGGTTAAAAGTGGACAAGATAAAATCAAAAGAAGGGAGTAATATTTTTAATCATACTATTTCTAAAATCGATAATCCAAGTCCGCTGCAGCAAGCGATTTATAGCAGTTGGGCTGGCGAATAACAGAGATAAAGGATTTAATTAAGTATCTCACCTGTTTTAATGAGTAGTAAATGTGGCGGACTTCGATGACTATATAAAATAGTGCACCTCAGATTTTTTGGTTACGTTCAATAAAAAATACTGTTTCAGAAATCTGGAAGTCAGTTAGCTTATTTTCAACAAAATATTTAGGTAAAGCTAATATATGATTCGATCATCACAGGTTTGTTAAATGTGGGTGTCAAGATGTAAACACGGAGTTTTGTGCTTCGAAATCCGCAGAAATAAAAAAGACCTGTCATTTCTGATAGGTCTTAATTCTTTAACTTGGTCACGATATCTGTCGATAAGAGGCTTGACCAAGCATCACAAAAAAGGAGTGTATATTAAGTTTCTGTCATATCCCTTCAAAGAAGGAAGTGACCATTAGAATGTAACAAACAAAATAAATTTGAATATGACAGACTTAGAATTCTTTTTTAAATATGAAAAAGATATCAGCGGAATGACAACATTTAGTAATCTTAATTTACTTCGCCGTGACATTTATACTTGCTTTAATATAAATCCAAATGACCTTCAATCCACCATCGGTTCCTCTGCTCTTTGGCCTGGGACTATGGCTATTTTTGCAGGAATAGATCTGTTAGCAAAATTCTATTCAGGAAACGATAACTATAATAAATCAAGACAAGCCTTCAAAGATTACACTTATGAATTTATTGACCAAGCTTATATTGAGGAGTTGTATCAATTAAGAAACGCTTTGCTCCACAGCTTTGGCTTGTATAGTGTGAATAGTAAAAAAAAAGTTTACAAGTTTGTTTTAACAGAAGACCCCAGTTTTTTCATAAAAAACAATTTAACCAATGATAGGTGTATTGTTTCAATAAAGACACTTCACCACAAATTTGAGGAATCAATCATTAACTTTCATAATAGATACAAGGATTTGGACAGTTATGATAAATTTGACGAGTTGTTTAAAAAATATGGGATATCCGAAATTGGAAATTCTCTTTATTAGAAAATATTGCTAAATTTGAATAACGCACTTCTAACACAAATTATTGGATTCAGGGTAATGGTCTGAAATTGATAAAATTCACAGTGATACTAAAAAAAATACAAGTTGTATAGGACAATTAATCTAAATTTAAAATGAAGCTTAATTCAGATATAAATGTTTTAGGTAGTTTACCAGATTGGAGCCTTATAAAAGTTTTCCTCTCGGAAGATATGTTTTCTATACAAGAAAAAGGTGGTATCCACCAATATACTTCTATAAAAACAGATAAGTCTGTTAAACGCTTTGAAAAAGCAATTAAAACAACGCTAATACATAATGAAAGACCTGCATTAGAAACTATTGTAAGACAAGCAATAAATTTGAATACAACAAGTTTTGATACCCTTTTATTACTATTCTGGAATGCCTCAGCTAATAATGAATTATTTAACTATCTTAATGAAAAAGTTTATTTTCCTGCTTTTTATAGTGGTAGAGTGTCTATAAAAAATGACGAGGTAGTAGCTTGTATCAAAGATCTTAAACTAACGGAAGATGATTTAAAAAAATGGTCTGAACTTACCGTTTCTGTCACAGCTTCTAAATACCTAACGTTATTAAAAAAATTTGGATTGATGGAGGGTTCCAGAAATAAAAATATCGTCCATCCACATCTTTCGGATCGTTTATTTGTGTTGTTCGTTTATTGGATTTCTGCAATTTCAGACAAACCAAATTTAGTTTATAGCCATTGGCTTCCTTATTGTTTTAGTGAAAAACAAGCTTTCCTTGACCGGCTCTTTCAGAAAAAGTTTTCTAAATATTATAACGTGGTCTATACAGGAGACAATCTGACTATTGAACCCGTTTTATCTTATGAATCAATTAATGAATACATCATTGAATCCTGAATATATTATCTCCCAGTTACTGCGTCTTGTGAATTCTGATAAACGATCAGAAATCAGACTGAATGCCAATGGTGGAAATTCTGTCTTAGTTGTTTGCCCTCCATCACTGGAATATCAGTTTATTGAAAAAATATATTCCATGATGCCGACCGGTACCTTCCAGGTTATTGATATCAATGAAATACTTATTTCATTCGTTGAGGAACATCAGGCTGATATCGATGAAATGTTTGATTTGTTAAAAGGTTCGGTTCATCAAATATTTAAAGCGCCGGAAGGTGAGACTAGCCCAGATTTATTTAAACTCCTCATTTCAGCTATTGAGAAGTCCTATAAAGAAGATAAAATTCCTGTCCTGATACATAGTGGTGCACTATATGGTAGTGGTATAGATAATATTCATCTTATGGAACATGAATTAGTCATGAACTCAAAAATTCCTTTGATTATTCTATATCCTGCTACCCAGGAGGGTGATAAACTCATGTTTCTCCATTCTCGCCACGCGTCAAAGTACAGAGGTATGATTGTTAACTAAAGAAGTTTATAAAAATGATAATAAAAGATATATTAACCATTAATTTGTCTGAGGACATAAAAAATGTAATTGATTTAGAAGTAATCTCAGAAAAGGAGATTCAAGACGAAATTGAAAACTATATCGTAACAGATGGCTTAGCCAGGGAGTATGTTACTTTCGTTGATATATTCACTTCAAATATTCTGGAAACAGGCGTTTGGATTTCAGGTTTTTATGGGTCAGGAAAATCTTATTTTGGAAAATTGCTTGGTTATATGCTTAGCAATCGAAGTATTGTTGGCACGCCTGCAAGAGACCGAATAAATCAACGTTTTACAGGTATCAGCGATGAAGCATTAGTGAAAAATGCACTGTCAAGATTAGAATCAATAAATTCGAGAGTTGTTTTTTTAGATATCGCAAAACAAGATACTTCAAAAGGCTTGGCTTTTACCTTATTCAGAAATTTCTTAAAATCACTTGGTTTTCCTGAAAATGAACATGGTATTTTTTTATACCAATTGATGTTAAGTGAGGGAAAAACAAGAGTTAACCACTTTATTGCTGACGAAACTGGTTCTGATTGGAATGAATTAAGGACTATTTCTTTCAAATACGCGAAAGCCATTAAGGAGCTTTTTATCAAAAAGGGAAATACGGACGCGGATTATTTAAACCTCATAACAACCATTCGCAGAGATATTGACCAATTTAGCTCGTCTCGTTTAAGAGAAGAATTGGCAAATTATCTGCAAATTGAAAAAAATGAAAAAGTCATCTTTCTGTTTGATGAAGCCAGTGAGGCCATTAATCAACATAAATTCAATTTATTAGACCTGGAAGGGTTAAGCGAATCTCTCTCATCACTAGGTGGAAAAGTTTGGACTATTGCCATTGCTCAAGAGAAATTAGATGATGTTATTAATAATTCCAATGTTAGCAAGGCTCAGTTAACTAAAGTTACAGATCGTTTTAAAACGAAAATTCATCTTGAATCCACCGAAGTTGATGTTATCATACGCAATAGATTACTAAAGAAAAATGAAGCTGGCATCCAAAAACTTTCAGAACATTTTAAAAAAAATTCAGGTAAAATTTCTGACCATGCTGCCATTCACGGGGCGGGTATCAGTAAAACGGATAGTTTAGATAATTATCTTACCTACTATCCTTTTTATAAATATCAATTCGATTTACTTCAGAACTTTTTGTTTGGTACGAAAGGTTATGCTTCTACGAAAGTAGCAGCAAGGGGAATGATTATTACAACTTATGATATATTAAAACAACAAATACAGTATGATGATTTAAGCCAGACCGTTACTGGTTGGCAAATTGCCAAAGAGGGTCAACCGCAACCACCTGTAAGATTAGTGAGTAGGTATGATAATGCAGAGCGCATTTTGCAAGAGGCAGGCTCTTCTATTTCTGGAAGAAAATTATTGGAAACCATCAATTTCTTGACAGAAGCAGAAGTTACCCCATCTTCTTTAATCAATATTGTCAAATCTTACATTAACAATCCAGATGAACAGTTCAAAGTTCAAGATGATATTATCAAAGCGCTTGAATTACTTACGGAGTCAAAAGTACTCTTAGATTCCAATAAAACATACCGCATTACTTCTGATATTGAGCAAAGATTATTGGACGAAATGAATGGGTTTTCAATTCAGGGCTATATCAAGAAAAAACAATTAGTTACCGCATATAAGGGTGCAAACTTTACAAAAGCCATTGGAAAAGTTTCGGAAAATAGTTTACAGTTCGATTTTTATATTACTACGGACAATGATGATGAACTCCATGCTCCAAATCTGAAATACCTGAAGGTAAAAATTAAAAGTGTTTATAATATCTCAGATGATCGTTCAGCGGATATAGAAAACTTAAAAGTTCAATATCAAAATGATAAAGATCTGCTTTGGTTAGTACCAGATAATTTATACTTTAAGGAACTCGATCGTTTGATTGAGGAGGTAGAACGTATCACCTATCTGGAACAGAAGTATAATAATCCTAATTCTGATGAAGGTAAAATTCTCCTTAGTTTCACTGCGGCAAAAAGTGAAAAAGAAAATAGAATTAAAGATCTGGTTGGGGAAAGCTTAATCAATGCCACAGCCATTTACTTGTATAATACCTTCCAACTTAATAAAGACAATTGGCAAACCATCCTGCAAACTCAGCAAAGGGGTATTATTCAAAATGTTTACAGTAAGCGTTTAGCTTCCCAGTTAAGTGATTCAGTAGCCGCTGCCGTTATTAAAGAAGCGAATAATAACAGATTACAACAATATTTTTCGGGAATCGATTTCGCTTTTTTTGATGGCCATGGCAACTTTATAGGGGAAAACCTAAAAGTGGCGGAAGAAATTTTATATAAAGTACGCAATACTTTTGTGGACGGTGCTACCATCGAGAAGGATCTTATGGAACCTCCTTGTGGTTTCACCTTTGGCACTGTTATTTCATCCGTTGCTGCCCTTATGCGAGCCGGAAAACTCATTGCTAAATATAATGGTGCTGAGAAATTCTCCTGGCGCGATGAAGGAGTAAAAGTATTTTTTGACAATTCACGTGAATTCAGAAAAGCTTCATTCAAAGCAGTTTCAAAGTCACTATCTGCATTACAAAAACAAGATTTGGCTCAATTTCTTTTGGATGTGGAGATAGAAAAATTTATTGGTCGCAAAATAGATTATAATACCAATGATTTTGAGTTAGTAGCAGCCGTCCGCGATGTAGCCAAACTTTTTGCCGATAAAGTAACCACCCTTCGACATACAGAAAAGGATTTTGACGCCCTGTTTCCCAAAGCAGACGAAAATGCTACCTATTTGGGTGGTTTTACGGGTGCGGTAAGTGAAGCTAATTATATTGATAAAGCAGTTGCCTTCCTGGAGGTTAAAGATACTTTTCTAAAGGCTCTTCAAGAAATAGAAAAAGTAGAAAAATTTTCCAGGAATAATTTGCCAAAAGTAAAAGAATGGAAATTATTTATTTCTGAAGTCCAGGACGAGTTGACCAAAGCAGCCATAGGTAATATTAACATTCTACAACTCAAAGCCGATTTTGAAAGCCATCTGACAGGGGATGTCATCAAAAACTTTACATCCCTGCAACAGTCAGCACAAAAAACCAAAGACGAGTATCATCAGTTATTTAGTGCAGCAATGAAAGATGCTGCTGCCAAATACACGGAGATAGAGGTTTTGGCAGTTGATCTTATCAATGAAATAGAAACACTCCCTATTGGTTTGAATGACTTAGCTTTATCTAAAGTCTCAGCCCTTAAACAATATGCCAGGCAAAGAACCAATGCAACGGTTTCTATTGATTTTGATGTAAAGGATAAGCAAAGTCGTTTTACCTATTCTGAAGTGCTTTCTTTTATCGAATTATTCCCAAGTAAAAAGGCAGAAGTAGAGATTGCTAAGGCCGGTTTAATCAAAACTAAAGCCCCCGAACCACCTCCGGGTAATATACCATTACCTGTTCTGAAAAAATATGTAGTGAAATTATCAAATACAAAAATGAAGGTATCTGAATATAAAGAATGGTTGAAAAGTGAATTGCAAAAATTAGCCACCGCAGCTGATAATGACGAAATCGAGATCAATTAGGAATCAAACTGGAGAATATTATACAAACGGACTCTATGGGTGAAATGGTAGAAGAAGGTATTGGCGGTCAATCGATAAAAGACTTTTTTGCTAAACTGAATATTGCTTACATTGTATCTCGGGAAATCCATTATTGCCTGAGATTATTTAAAAATAAAGGGTATTTGGAAGTTTTCAAGGCAACTGAATGCCTAAATGATTGGGATGAATTGCTCCGAATAATGGGTTCAGTCCTCCAAACAATGAAAGCTAAACCTGTAATAGTTATTTCTAATTGATAATTGACAAAAATGGAAATAAAAGACTTACAATATCTTATCAATCAAGGGGAAGGCCTCCGTATCGAGTTTAAAGATGCAAGGGATAGTGTGCCTTCTTCTTTTTATGAAACGGTGGTAAGTTTTTCCAATACTGATGGTGGTACCATTCTTTTGGGCGTTGACGATAATGGTATTATTAAAGGTATAGACCCAGATGCGGAAGTTTCCTTGATGAAGAACATCATAACCGCTTTAAATTCCAAAGATTGCATTGACCCACCTGTATATGTTGAACCTTTTTGTATCCAGCAGCAAGTTGGTAAAGTAATGGTCATTCAAATTCCTGCAAGTAGTCAGATTCATAATCATTCAGGAACAATTTACAGTAGAAATTTTGAAAGTGATTTAGACATTACTAAAAACCAACAACGGTTGAGTGATTTGTATTTACGTAAACGAAACTTTTTTACTGAGGCCATTATATATGAGCATTTATCAATGGCTGACTTAGATGATAACCTATTTGATAAAGTATTTAAGCTTATTCGCAATATCAAATCCGATCATCCCTGGCTTTTAGCAGGCAAAGAGCAATTACTCAAAGAGGCAACCCTTTGGCGAAAAGATTTCCAAACCGGACAGGAGGGATTAACCTTAGCCGCTGCTTTAATCTTTGGTAAAGATGAAACCATTCAAAGTTTGCTCCCCGCCTACAAAGTAGAAGGAATGTTGCGTAAAGAGAATCTCGATCGCTACGATGATCGCATCAACCCTCCCTTGCGTACCAATTTAATAGATACTTATCTTGAGATGAAAGCGTTTGTCAACAAACATTTACCCGAAAAATTCTTTATGGAAGGGGATCAACGCGTGGATTTGCGAGATAAAATTTTTAGAGAAGTCGTATGTAATGCCATTGTGCATAGGGAATATACCAGTGCCTTGTCAACAGAGCTGATTATCACTGCATCGGATGTAGTGATAACTAATCCTAACAAGGCTTATTTTCATGGTGTCATAGACCCCTTGGGTTTTAATCCTTACCCAAAAAACCCAAATATCCGTAAGTTTTTTACCGCTTTTGGGTGGGCAGACGAAATTGGTTCGGGCGTAAGAAACACCAATAAATATTTACCCCTCTATGTTAAGGGTGCTCATCCTGTTTTTTTGGAAAACGACATATTCAAAACAGTGATTCCTTTACGATTTGTAAACTTAGGTTATTATGCAAATAACTTTATCTCCTGGTTGGAAATCGGTGAAAACTCTGCTTCGCATTTGTCTGAAGGTTTGAAACAAATTGAACTACCTGCGGCGTACTTTGAGCTGACCTGGCAACAAGTGCTATTGCTTTTGGTACCCAGCTGGCACCAAAAAGGTACCGAGTTAAATACTTTAGATTGGTTTGAAAGCCAAGTGTTTGCAGAAAATGAAATAAAAAAGGTACCCAGTTGGCACCAAAAAAGTACCCAGCTACTTAAAAAGAAAAATTGGTACCTCATTGGTATTTTAAGTTTATGCTCTTTACCTATTGCTCTATCTGATTTGATGGTGGCATTTGATTATAAAAACACCAAAACCTTCCGGGACAATTACCTGAAACCACTTCGAGAGGCAGGCTTGGTAGTTTTTACCATTCCTGAAAAACCTACTAATCCTGATAATAAGTATGTGCTAACTCAACAAGGAAAAGCTTTTTTAGGAGGGAATTTTAAGTGATTGGTGATTGGTGATTGG
>JAFMBH010000137.1 GCA_017858735.1 Bacteroidota bacterium | reverse complement strand
GATTTTACGCTAAGTAATTATGGTGGTGTAAGAAGTAATTTCATCAAACAAGATAGTTTGCGCGTCGGTATGATCTTTGAACTACTCCCTTTTGATAATGAACTACTCGTTTTAGATTTAAAAGGAAGTGACATTGAGGCACTCGTAAGATATATGGCAAAAAGTGGATTTTGGCCAGTTAGTAAAGGAATTAATATTCTTCAAACAGACAATAAGACAGAATGGATAAAAATTCAGGACCAACCTTTGGTGCCTGAAAAGATGTATAAAGTTCAAATGCCTGATTATGTGGCAAATGGAGGTGAGGGAACTGCATTCTTAGCCAATGCCCCCAGAGAAAAAACGGGTATGTATATGCGGGAAGCAGTCATTGAACAATTACGTATTGAAACAAAAAAAGGAATTATTCAACAGGGAATACTTGACGAAAGAATTCTGATAAGAAATAATTAATATGAGAAGGAGAAACTTTATTAAATACGCCGGAGCAGGCCTAATTGTTACAGGAACTAATCCTGCCTGGGCTTTCCGATCCCTTAAACCAGAAAGTAATAAATTGACTATTCTGCATACCAATGATTTTCATAGCAGAATAGATCCATTTCCTCCAGGGAGTGGTCGGAACTCTTTACAAGGTGGTGTGGCCAGGAAATCGACGTTAATTCAGCAAATCAGAGAAAAAGAAGAGCATTTATTATTGTTCGATTCCGGCGATGTATTTCAAGGAACGCCCTATTTTAATTTCTTTGCAGGTCAATTGGAAATGCAGATCATGGAATTATTAAAATACGACGCGTTAACTATTGGTAATCACGATTTTGATGGAGGCGTTGAAAATTTAGCCAAGCAATTGGAACAAGTCAGCTTTCCCGTATTATGCGGCAATTATAATTTTACAAATACCCCAATGGAGGGAAAAACGAAACCTTACCATATCTTTAAAAAAGATGGACTTCGCATTGGAGTGTTTGGACTCGGTATTGAATTAAAAGGATTAGTTCCTAAGGATCTTTATACCAATACTATTTACGAAGACCCCATTGAAAAAGCTAATTATTATGCAAAATTGCTCAAAGTAGAGGAAAAATGTAATCTTGTTGTCTGCTTAAGTCATTTAGGATATCAATATTCGGAAGACAAGGTAAGTGATGTTACCATGGCCGCTGCTACTGAAAATATCGATGTTATCCTTGGCGGTCACACGCATACTTTTCTCCCTGCTCCAACAAAAGTTAGCAATCTGGCTGGAAAAACGGTTTATGTTAATCAGGCAGGATGGGGAGGAATCCTGTTAGGTCGATTAGATTTTGTTTTCCAGGGAGATAAACCTGTTGGATTAGCCCATTCAGAAAATATTAGCGTGGGCGAAAAAAATTGGTTAGTCTAAAGTCCCTACAGTTCAAATAAAATGTGCAGCCAGATAATAAAGCAGGTTAGATCAAGCACCTTTTCTCAAATTTACATTCAGATTGTTTTTGCCGTTAAGGGAAGAGCAAGCCTCGTGAGTAAATCTTGGGAAGAGGAATTGTATAAGTTTGTGTCTGGAATTGTAACCAATAGGGGTCAAAAATTGCTTGCTATCAATGGAATGCCAGATCATATTCACATTTTTATAGCCATGAAGCCAACCTGCTGTCTTTCTGATTTAGTCAGAGAGATTAAAAAGGCAACCAATGCATATATAAACGAAAAAAAATTATGCCCTTCCAAATTTCAATGGCAAGAAGGATTTGGTGCATTTTCATATAGCCAATCCAGTGTAATAAATGTGATCAAATATATTCAAAGCCAGAAAGAACATCATAAAAAGAAAACCTTCAAAGAGGAATACATTGAATTTTTAAGAAATTTTGAAATTGAATACAACACAGGACATCTATTCGAATGGATAGATTAAAAAATGTTGCCGCCTGGGACCAAATGGTACAATAAAAAAAATGTTGCCGCCTGGGACCAAATGGCTAGATACATGTGACCCCTCTGGGGTCAGGTCCGCAAATAAAAATGACCCCGGAGGGGTCACACGTTTATAGCCTTTTTGGCGCCAGCGGCATAATCGATCAATAAAACATTTTTTGGCGCCAGGGCCATAATTTATTAATTTGACATTTTTTTGCCGAAGGCAAGCAAAATCTCCCCTCACATCAATATGCCAGCATCGGCAAAACTCAGATAACCGGCATCGGTGTAAATGATGTGATCAATAACTTTGACATCAAGGTCGTTTCCACAGGACATGAGTCTTTTTGTAAGATTCAAATCTGCGTCACTGGCAGTTAAATTTCCCGACGGATGATTATGGCCCAGAATGATATAAGAGGCAAAATTTTCAAGGGCATGTCTGAAAATTATTTTTGGATCAACCATCGTACCCGAAACACCTCCTATACTAATTCTTTCCCTGCCAATGACCTTATTGCTTCTATTTAGCAAGATAATCCAAAATTCTTCTACCTGAAGATCAACCAGCACAGGTTTAAATATTTCGTAAGCATCAACGCTCGATTTAATTTGCGTCCTTACCGTAATTTTTAATTCTGATCGACGCTGTCCCAGTTCTAAGGCAGCGGAAATTAAACTGGCTTTAGCGGGACCAACCCCTTTGAACCGGCAGAGGTCTTTAATCGACGCTTTACTTAAGGAAGATAAATCATCATTGAAACCCTTCAATAATCGATGTGCCAATTGAACTGCATTTTCTTCAAACGAACCAGAACCTATTAAAATGGCTAATAACTCTGCATTTGACATTTCTTTTTTACCCCTCATTTTTAATTTTTCCCTTGGTCTTTCAGCTTCCGGGAGCGTTCTCATGGTTATATGAACCGGAGGATATGCTGAATCTGTTAAATCTGTTGCCATATAATGCTTACTTTTGTGTTAATGAGATTTGAATTGAGTGCAATGTCTATAATAACTAACCATTTCAAAAGGACAGAAAGCGGTTTTTTTCGCTACAAAAAAGGGTTGATTTTCGTTTATTAACCATTCAAAGCACTGATTTTAAACAGGATAAATTAATTATTTTGGCAGAAGGACAAACGTTTAAAAAAGAAGAACGATTAAAAAGCAGAAAAGTGATTGGTCAACTGTTTCGCTCGAAACAGAGTCTGGGTCACTATCCATTTCGTCTTTTATGGGCCAATATTCCCTCTACTCATTCATTGGAAAATCCCGTTTTATTTACGCAGAGTGTCCCAAAAAAGAAATTCAAGCATGCGGTAGATAGAAATCTTATCAGACGGAGAATCAGAGAAGCATACCGTTTAAATAAAGCAACATTTTATGCAAATTTTTCCGGGGAAAATAACGAACAAATAGCCATCATGGTTATCTATATTGCCGCTGAAACCTTGCCTTTTTCCAGCATTTCGAGTGCCATGGAAAAAATGCTTCATCGATTTCATAAAATTAGAAATAAACCAATAAAAGAAGTTTAACATGAGAAGCAAACTATTGATTATAGCCTTTTTTCATCTCACTTTTATTTTATCCGCACAAAGGAACCTTCAATTCTTACAATTAGAAAAAGTAGGAAGCATGAAGGTTGAAAAAATTTCCCTTGGGACAGTCATCACTTATTCCATAAAAGATGGACAAGGCTGGTACTCCTCCGAAATAGCTAACTTTATGTATAAAGACCAACTTATAGCCATGGCCGACAGGACTATACCGTTAAATGAAATTACGGCCCTGCGATACGATAGAACCTGGCCCAGAGCCATAGGCAGACAGATAGGCCTATTTGGCCTGTCCTGGTCGGGATATGCTTTTGTCGGCACCTTGACAGACGGAAATCCAGAGACAAATTATAGAACTTCCGATGCTATTGTGACAGGAAGCGCCCTCGCCGTAGGTTTATTGTTGCCAAAATTAATTTCGTTTAGAGTTAAAAAAATAGGAAAAAAATACAGACTTAGATTATTGGACCTAAGACCTGAGTGATATTTTTCAAACTTTTTTTTGATAAAAAAAATAAATAAATGCCTCTACATTCTTTTGTAAAGTAAAAAAAAGGTCATTTTTGCGAAGTTAATTTTTTAAAAACACGAGTATGTCAAGCGAACTAACTATTCCGTCAGAAAAAACAGTTTCTGAACGCGCTGCCGATTTAATCAGAATTCTTTCCGCTTCCATGGTTGAGCGTGCACAATCAGGTCATCCTGGAGGACCAATGGGAGGAGCTGATTTTATGCACATACTCTTCTCAGAATTCATGGTTTTTGATCCTGAAAATCCACGTTGGCCGTTTAGAGATCGCTTTTTCTTAGATCCTGGGCACATGTCAGCTATGTTATACGCCCAAATGGGTCTTTTAGGATATTACACACCCGACGATTGGAAGCAATTCAGACAATGGGGGAGTCCTACGCCAGGGCATCCTGAAAGAGATTTAGATAGAGGCATTGAAAATACCTCAGGTCCTCTTGGCTTAGGTCATGCCTTTGGTGCCGGTGCAGCTATTGCGGAACGATTCCTGGCCGACAGATTTGGAGAATGGCTCTCTCATCATACTTATGTATATATATCTGATGGGGGCATTCAGGAAGAAATTTCCCAGGGCGTAGGTCGTATTGCCGGTCATCTTGGTCTCGGAAACTTAATCCTTTTTTATGATGCTAACGACATTCAACTTTCTACCAGGGTCGAAGATGTTACAAATGAAGATACTGCCGCTAAATATAAAGCCTGGGGTTGGGACGTTCAAACCATTGTAGGTAATGACCATCAGGCGATTAGAAATGCTTTGCGTCAGGCAAAAATGGCTACAGATAAGCCCTCCATAATCATTGGAAAGACGATTATGGGTAAAGGTGCTGTTACCGCTGAAGGAAAATCGTTTGAAGGTGAGGTAGAAACCCATGGTAAACCTTTAGGAAAATCGAACGCGTCTTTTCCTGAAACTATAAAAAATTTGGGCGGCGACCCTGAAAATCCCTTCCTTGTTTTTCCTGATGTCGAAGAATATTATGATGCGGTTAAGGAAAAATGTATCAATGCCGCTGGAAGGAAGAAAGATGAGGAATTGGAATGGAGACAGGCAAATGTTGAAAAATCTTTACTCCTCGATCAATATCTAAATGGCGTCTTACCTGAACTCGATTGGGAAAATATTATTCAAAAACAAGGTGATGCTACCCGATCAGCGTCGGGAAAAGTGCTGGAATTATTTGCCTCGAAAGTAGGAAATATGATCGTTGCCTCAGCCGATTTATCAAATAGCGACAATACCCAGTCTTTCCTAAATAAAACAATAGCCCTTAAAAAAGGAGACTTTTCTGGTTCTTTCCTTCAGGCAGGTGTTTCTGAACTCACTATGTCTGCCCTATCGGTTGGTATGGCGCTTCATGGTGGTGTAATACCCGTTTGTGCTACCTTTTTCGCCTTTTCCGATTATATGAAGCCCGTTTTACGTTTGGCTGCCCTTATGGAAATCCCTACTATTTTTATCTGGACTCACGACTCTTTCAGGGTGGGTGAAGATGGACCAACCCATCAGCCTGTAGAGCAGGAAGCTCAACTGAGATTACTGGAAAAATTACATAATCATTCGGGAAAACCAGGTTTTCTTGCCCTTAGACCGGCAGATGCAGATGAAACTACCGTGGCATGGAAAATGGCTATCGAAAATACTGAAACACCCACTGGATTGATTTTATCCAGGCAGAATATCGTCTCGCTTCCAGCTACTGGTGGGGTTTCGAGATATCATAATGCCCTCGGTGCTCAAAAAGGTGGTTACATCGTTTCCGATTGTGAAGGAAAACCCGATATTGTTCTTGTTGGAAATGGCTCTGAAGTGAGTACGCTTTATGCCGGTGCTCAATTATTAAAAGAGAGGGAAAATAGAAAGGTAAGACTGGTTTCCATTCCTTCGGAGGGTCTATTCTTTAGCCAATCTAAAGAATATCAAGAAAGTATTTTGCCAAATGATGTTCCACGACTTGGCCTTACGGCTGGTCTTCCCGTAAATTTAGAGGGAATCGTTGGACATAACGGCGTTGTATTAGGATTAAGACATTTCGGATATTCTGCTCCGGCCGATGTGCTGGATGAAAAATTTGGATTTACCGGTGAGCGGGTTTTTGTCGCGGCCAGTAATTTGTTAGCTTCTTATTCATAAATAAACCTATAGTTATATGAAATTTTTTATTGATACAGCCAATTTAGATCAAATTCAACAAGCAAAAGAACTTGGTGTATTGGATGGCGTTACAACGAATCCGTCATTAATGGCAAAGGAGGGCATTAAAGGAGATGCTGCAATTTTGGCGCATTACAAAAAGATTTGCCAACTGGTTTCTGGCGATGTTAGTGCTGAAGTTATTGGTACTGACTTTGCAACTATGGTTAAAGAAGGAAAAATATTGGCTGACCTGGCGCCTAATATTGTAGTTAAGGTACCTATGACGGCTGACGGTGTTAAAGCTATTTGTCATTTTACTTCTTTGGGGATTAGAACTAACTGTACGCTTATTTTTTCTGCGGGTCAGGCTATTTTGGCTGCTAAGGCTGGTGCTACTTATCTTTCTCCGTTTGTTGGTCGATTAGATGATATTAATTGGGAGGGGATGCAATTGCTTAGGGATATTGCAGATATTTATACGATTCAAGGTTATGAAACGGAGATTTTAGCTGCTTCTATACGTAATTCAAGGCATATTGTTGATGCTGCGCGTTCCGGGGCCGATGTGGTTACTTGTCCTTTGTCGGCTATTATGGGGTTATTGGATCATCCGCTGACGACCATGGGATTAGAAAAATTCTTAAGTGATTATAATAAGAGTCAGGCATAACTTTTTTTGAAGTGGAGCATTTTTTTTGACGCAGGGTTTGCGGTGTTCTGCGCAGCGTTTCGCGGGGTTTTGAGTGGTACTGGGTGGAGTTTTTTATTTTGACGCAGGGTTTGCAGGGTTCTTCGCAGCGTTTCGCAGAGTTTGATTTGTACTGGGTGGA
>JAFMBH010000136.1 GCA_017858735.1 Bacteroidota bacterium | reverse complement strand
ACCTGAGAGTTTTTATAAAATATTGACGAAGGAAAAAACACAGAACCGCTAACACGGGTTTGGCAAAAGTGGCGGTTCAGTGCTCCGCAGACACATTTGTGATGAAAATCGCCACCTTCGCCTGGCGCGAAACCGTAATGATCGACCAAAAGAGAAAAGACCCTTAATATAAATTTGTGTCCCAATAAAGAAACTATTATATTTGTCATGTTGTTAAATAATCATGAATGTTTAAGGTCAAATTTCTAGAAGAAGCCAAAAAGTTTTTAGACTCTCTAGATGAAAAACCTAGAGATAAGATTTTTTACAATATCTGGAAATCTAAAATATCCAAAGATGAAGAACTTCTCAAGAAACTTGAAGATGAAATCTGGGAGTTCAGAACATTGTATAACAAAAGTGCTTATAGATTATTTGCATTTTGGGATGAAACCGAGAAATCAATAATAATAGCAACACATGGAATTACCAAGAAAACAGATAAAACGCCAAAAAAAGAAATCAATAAAGCCAAACAATTAAGAGAAGAGTACTTAAAAACAAATAAGAAATGAAAACATATAGTTTAGAAGAGTTGACAGATCTATATATTGGCAAACCAGGAACACCAAAACGTGAACTTTTTGAACAAGAGCTTCGACTTGAATTGATTGGTGATGCTATAAGGAAAGCAAGAAAAGCTAAGCATTTGACACAAGAGCAACTTGGTGAACTTGTGGGTGTACAAAAATCACAAATTGCAAAAATCGAAAACTCAACAACTGATGCAAGATTCTCAACCATCTTAAGGGTGTTTGATGCACTACAAGCAAAAGTGAACTTTACAGTTGAATTAGAAAACCAAAAGCTATTGTTAAGTGAATAAGAAGAGCTATGATTTTATTTTATCCAAATTACAAAAAGTTCAGGCTGGCCAATCATTCAACAGTCTAGGTAAGTCAGAAATACCTGAAATTGTAATCACCGAATTATTGGTAAATGCGCTCATTCACAGAAATTATTTCATACACGATTCAATTAAATTATTTGTCTTTGAAAATCGCATTGAAATAACAAGTCCTGGTAAATTACCGAATAGTTTGACTGAAGAGCAAATTAAAAAAGGAGTACGACGTTCTAGAAATCATATTATTGCATCCCTTGCTCCCGATCTATTAGCCTACAGAGTTGCAGGTAGCGGAATTTTACGTGCCTTTCAAACCTACCCTAACATTGAATTTCTAAATGATGCGGATGGAGAACAATTTAAAGTTACTATTCATAGACCAGTATTGAACTGAAAAGTTTCTTTGTTTGTGAATCATAAACATCCGATTCAGTCAAAACAAAAAAAGGGATCTTTCAATTTATGTAGAAAGATCCCTTTTTTATATTAAAACATAAATTAAGCCGCTTCAGAAGACTTTATACCTTTTACCCAAAAGTATAAGAAAGTGAAGGCTACAATCAAAATTAAAGGAAAATAAATCATGGTACTTAGCGTAGCTTGGCCCGCTGCCAATTCCAAATCATCTCCGGTAAGGCCCAATGCTGCTTGCTCCACCCTATCACTATTAATCCAATTACCAATAATGGGTTGAAAAATAGAGGAAGAGAACATACCAACGGCTCCGACGATAGACATACCTAAGGCACCACTTTTAGGAATTTTTGCAGCCACAAATCCAATCATATTTGGCCAGAAATATGCAATGCCTAACGCATATATGATAGCTGCAGCGTAAGCCATGGTGCCTGTCTGCGTACTAAATAAATAAATACCTATGGTAGCCAATACAGCAGAACCGAGTAAAACTCCTGTTTGATCTAATTTATGAACCACTTCACCTCCAAAATAACGGGCAACGGCCATCAGACCAGTTATTAAAGCGAGGATTAACATAGGTTGGGCACCACTTTTTGATAAAATAAATCCAGTCCATTGTTGAGGTCCAAACTCGGTAATAGCCGTAAGGGCCATACAAGCAAATATAAATAGGAAGAGCGGGGACACCATTGCCTTCAGATTTTCGCTGATTGAAGCGGATAAAGCAACCTTTGGTTTTGGGAATTCCTGACCAAAAAACAAGTAAGCATAAACTACCGTTGGTATCATAATCACCCAAATCTGTGATTCCCATCCGAAACCAGCGTCTGTCATAAATTTAGACACAAGACTTCCTATAACTATACCACCAGGGAACCACATGTGAAAACGATTCATCATTTTGCTCATTTTCACGCCTTCATAAGTATCAGAAATCATTGGATTACAAGCGGCTTCCGTACAGCCGTTGCCTAATCCTATGAGGAAAGTTGAAATAAGCAAACCCATGTAACTTCCTGAATAAATGGTCAGAAGAATACCTACTGCATGGGCGAAAAAAGCAAATTGCATGATTTTTTTTGGCCCAACCGTGTAATAAACAAGACCGCCAACAACCATGGATAGCGGAAAGCCTAGAAACCACATAGAGTTAATAAATCCGAGTTGAACAGGTGTAAGACTTAATTGCTCTCCTAACTGGGGCAAAATACCTGCTCTTATACTAAAAGAAAGAGCTGTAGTTATCAATGCAAGGCAACTACCATAAAAAAGTCGTTTGTCGTTTACCATAATGAATATTTTAAGTGTTTTTAGGTTAATAAATTACATGCAGTACCAATATACCTTTTTTTTAAAAATTTAAGTAACCTTTGTTACATAAATCTATTTTTAGCACCTTAAATGTTGAATATTTCACCATTCTATTTCAGTTTCACCGTTTTTCCTGTTGCAGCTGACATTTTTGCTGCCTCCAAGATCCTATTTACCATCACATTATTTTCCAGGGTATAAAGTCCGAAAGGTTCCGGTTTCTCCTTTCCTCTCAACACCGCATGCAAGTAAGAAAAAGGATTGGTATAAACGGCTATATCTTTATCCGTCACCGTTTTTTCATATTCCGCTCCATTTTTGCTATTTCTGAAGCGCATCTTATTGGCATTCAGAGCAGTAATAGCGGCACTGTCGCCATAAATCTCCATATCTTTCCTATTGTATGTCCAATTCCAGGACGCCTGAATAATCACTTGAAGGGAGGGATAATTTAAAATAACCGTGGCATCGTCATCTACTTTTGGATAAATATGGGGTTTAAATTGATTTGTCACTGCGGTGACCGACACAGGTTCCTGACCATTCAAGAGATAAGTAGCCAGATTAGCGCCATAACATCCAAAATCCATGAGCGCCCCTCCACCATTTAAAACGGGATCTGTCAACCATTTAAAAAATTCGTCCCCGACGCCAATTTCTTTTGGTCCCTGATGACCATGATGAAAAACCACTTTTCTTATTTGACCAACAAAATTACTATCCCTAACTAATCTGAAACTTTCAGCGGTAGATGGGTACCAGGAGGTCTCATAATTTGTCAACAGCATAACCTTATATTTATTTGCCAACTGCTGCATTTTTAAGGCATCCTCCAAATTTGCTGCCAGCGGTTTTTCCACCATAATGTGAATACCGAGAGGAGCCGCAATTTCCACAACCTCCAAATGTTCTTTTATAGCGCCGAATGCCAACACTGCTTCCGGTTTTAATTTATCCAATGCCATTTTTAAATCATTGAAAAATAATTCTTTAGGTATTTTGTACCTTAACGATTGCTTTTCAGCCAGATCCTGGTCTGGTTCATAAATACCTATAACCTGCATTTCAGGTCTGTCCAATTTATTTAAAATCCAACCGGAATGTCCATGGGAAGTACCCGCAACAACCACTTTAACCGCCGCATCTTTTTGGGCATGTAAAGGGGAGAACAACATGGTTGACAATATGAAAAGTCCAATGAGGGGTATACATTTTTTCATTTTACAGCATTTATTTATGTGTAAGTTAGCAAGCAAGGAGTTAATTTCCATTATATGCCCGACTTTTTTTACCTTCGCGTTTCAATAATTATGTTATATGGTTACAGTAAATGACGTTTCGCTACAATATGGTAGAAGATTTCTATTCAACGAGGTAAATATTAAGTTTACCCGTGGAAATTGTTATGGTGTCATTGGTGCAAATGGTGCTGGAAAATCCACTTTCCTGAAAATATTATCTGGTGAAATTAATCCTAATAGAGGTTCTGTTTCTATAGAGCCTGGAAACCGAATGGCGGTATTAAAACAAAATCATTTTGAATTTGAGGAATATACGGTTTTAGATACGGTAATGATGGGGCATAAGGAAATGTATGCCATTCAAGTTGAAAAAAACAACATTTATATGGATCCGGATGCTACTGAGGCGGACGGATTACGTGCGGCAGATCTGGAAAATAAATATGGTGAAATGGGTGGTTGGACCGCTGAAAGTGATGCCGCCACGCTACTGAGTAATCTTGGTGTAAAAGAAGATTTACACTATCGTTTAGTAAAAAACCTGAGTGGTCCGGAAAAGGTAAAAACCTTGTTGGCTCAATCCCTTTTTGGTAATCCTGATATCTTATTATTGGACGAACCTACCAATGATCTGGATGCCGAAACCATTACCTGGTTGGCCGATTTCCTTGCCGATTTTAAAAATACGGTTATTGTGGTATCCCATGACCGTTATTTTTTGGATATGGTATGCACCCATATTTCCGATATTGATTTTCAAAAAATAAATACTTATACAGGAAATTATACCTTTTGGTATGAATCGAGCCAGTTAATGGCTCAGCAAATTGCCAATAAGAACAAGAAAATTGAGCAAAAGCGTCAGGATATGTTAGAATTTATCCAACGATTCAGCGCCAATGCCTCAAAATCGAAACAAGCGACCTCGAGAAAAAAGGCTCTGGAGAAATTAAATTTAGAGGAAATCAAACCGTCCAGCAGGAAATATCCTTTCATCCACTTCCAGATGGAAAGGGAACCTGGAGATCAATTATTAGCTGTTAAAGATTTGAGTGCCAAGGATTCTGAAGGTAACATCTTATTTTCCAACGTATCTTTCACTGTTAATCAGGGAGAAAAAATTGCCGTCATTAGTCAAAACCCGATAGCTGTTTCCTCTTTTTTCCAAATCATTGCTGGAAATCAGACAGCTGAAAAAGGCAGTTTTGAATTTGGGCAAACGATAACGGTGGGCTATTTACCCAATGAAAATCAGGAATTTTTTTCAGCTGAAAATGATATTGACCTGATTAATTGGCTCAGACAATTTGCACAAAATAAGGACGAGCAGTTTATTAGAAGTTTCTTAGGCAGAATGCTTTTTAGTGGTGAAGAGGTTCAGAAAAAATCGAGTGTCCTTTCTGGAGGGGAAAAAGTACGTTGCATGTTAGCTAAAGTCATGTTAGGCTCGCCTAACTTTGTGCTTTTGGACGAACCTACCAATCACCTCGATCTGGAATCTATTACGGCCTTAAATACCGCCATGCAGACCTTTAAGGGCAATTTATTGTTCTGTTCTCATGACCATGCCTTAACCGCCTCTGTTGCCAACAGGATTATTGAATTGGCGCCGAAAGGAGTTATTGACAGTTTAATGAATTATGATGACTATCTTGTTTCAGACAAAATAAAAGGAGATCGTCAGGTACTTTACAAAAGCAAATAAATATGAAATTAGTTAATATATTGGTTACCTGGATATTTCTTGCTGCAATGATAGCGGCCAATGCGTTAGCTAATATATTACCTATTAATCAACTAAATACAGGTCAGATATCCGCTTTTTATCCCAATTATTTTGTTCCCGCGGGATTCACCTTTTCTATTTGGGGAATTATCTATCTGTTACTGATCAATTACGCTATTTCTTATACATATTTCACCGTCCTATCGGACAAATTCCCAAAAGTTGCTGCCTATTTATCAGTTATCAATAAATGGTTTTGGGTAACTTGTTTTTTAAATGCAAGCTGGATTTTGGCCTGGCACTATTTATGGATCTGGACGAGTGTACTCATCATGCTACTCTTTTTGAGCACACTCATCTATATTTTCATAACAGGAAAAAAGAAACAAAGCGCATTAAACAAGACGCAATCTTTTCTACTGTACACCCCATTTTTGGTTTATCTGGGTTGGATAAGTGTGGCCACCATAGCTAATATAACGGCATTACTGGTCAAAATAGATTGGAATGGATTTGGCATTTCACCTGTCACCTGGAGTCTCCTTATGATAATTACAGCAACTATATTGGCTATTTATTTTATTTGGGTGGAAAAAACAGCAAGTTACTCTCTTGTCATAATGTGGGCTTTATGGGGCATTCGCGCAGCGAGAACTGAAGATGCGCCATTTCTAAGTCAGGCAGCCCTGTTGGGTCTTGTTCTGATATTTATTGTGCTTATAAGTGGCTTTATAAAAAAGGAAAATTCTGTAACTTAAATTAACATGATCTATTTAAGTAACGAAATCTTATGAAAAATATTGATAAAAATAGTTTAGAAAATGCATTTCGATTGTTCGAGTCGAATAGTATAGATAAAATAGAAACAGGCACAACCAAAGGCCTTAAAGAAATTCATCATTTTTTGTTTGACGGTTTGTACGATTTTGCAGGCGAAATACGAAACCTTAATATTTCTAAGGGCGGCTTTAGATTTGCAAATACACTATATCTTAAGGAGATTCTTGTAAAAATAGAATTAATGCCTGAAAACTCTTTTGAAGAAATTATTGCCAAGTATGTTGAAATGAATATTGCGCATCCTTTTATTGAAGGAAATGGTAGATCCATGCGTATATGGTTGGACATGATATTAAAAAAACAACTCAAAAAAGTTGTAAACTGGCAATTCGTTGATAAAACGCTTTATTTACAATCTATGGAGAGAAGTCCAATCAACGATTTGGAATTAAGAACACTTCTGAAAGAAAATTTAACCGAGGAAATCGACAATAGAGAAATCATCTTTAAAGGAATTGAACAGTCTTATTATTATGAAGGTTATGAAAAGGACTAAGAATAACTTCAACTGAAAAAGTACAAAGTAGCAAATTATACTCTTCTATACCGGAAAAGCAGTTTTAAATACTATCTTTAAGATTAGAGGCAGAAGATA
>JAFMBH010000007.1 GCA_017858735.1 Bacteroidota bacterium | reverse complement strand
TACTCCCTAGTAATTTCCAGAAATTATAAAATATGTACTTGGACGGACGGATACCTTTGTTACATAATTTATAAAATTTTACCCTCACTTTGTTACATGTTCAAAAGATAGCTACGCAATATGAACAATACATCTATTTAAACCTGGAGCTTTCAGAAGACAAAGAACCGTTTGAAAATTTCACGTCTATAGAGTGTGTAATCCGGTGAAATTGACCAGGCAAACCGGACCAAATTGACCAGGGTAAAGAATGGTTTTTAAAGGAACTTCTTGTAAATTTTCAATAACTTAACCTTTATTAGAATAATCAAAAAATAAGGTCAGTTCATTATTTTTAAATAAATTCCAGTGACTCCCTAATTCATATACATGGAAAACTCAGAAAATAAGTCTTTAATATCTGCCGGCAGTTCAGATCTTGCCAAGTCTGAGTGATTATTATCCATTACCATGAAGATATTATGTGAAATTAAACCACAATATGAAAGTATAAGGATTGGAAATCAGGAATGGATAACCAGAAATCTTATACTTTTTCTATCTTCTTAAATTTTCATTCAATTCTTCAACTAATTCATACACTTTTGTATTCGGATTTTGTTGATGGAAAGGAAGATTCCCTTGCTGTTCAAATAATGATCTTGCCCTTTCAATCGCTTTTTCTTGTGAAGAATTTTCATCATTCTTTAAAATGTCATAAATCTTCAAACAAAAACCATATTTTTTGCCATCTTTGACGTAATTTATTTCAAATCTTTTACCTAATTCTTTGTAATAAAAGGACCTTAAATGTTGTGATTCAGTCAAATTAAAATGCAAGTAAAACCATAATTCAAAGGCGTCATTAGAATATGCAATTTTGTAGCCAAGTTGTAAAGCTTTTGAAATTGCATTATCAAAATCTGCAAACTCATCAGCACCCCTTTTCACATCCATATCAAAAACACACCAAACTTCATTATAGTCTTCTTTTTCATTTTCAATAATTTCTCCGGTAGATTCAACTAATTTAAGCTTTGCTTGCCCTTTAAGGTCAATTGCCTTAATTTTTACACCTAAAACAGGGAAAGACTCAAAATATAGTTTTTCTGTCTGTCCTTCACAAACAATGAGAATTGTTTTGTTCATTGGAATACAATCTATTTTATATCCACTTGGCTGTGATTTTTTATTCCAGGCTTTGTTTTTATCTGTAACTTTTGTGGCTTTTGTACTTTTGGGCATCATTCAAAAGTTATTAAGTTAGTAAAGTCCCCAAGGTATGGAATAGCTCCATATTTCCCTTGAATATAATCTTTTTCAAAAGAAGCATCATTTCTTACTCCTTTTATTTCAACTAAAGTATATAAATGACTTGCTCCATACTTATCCTTTTCAACAAAATCAATTTGGTCTCGTCTCAATAAATTTGATGATAAAAGATTAGTGTCATGCGTTATGAAAATAAGTTGAGCTGTTTTGTTTTCTACAGAATTGTATAATTCAACAATCTTTTTTGTTAATAAAGGGTGAAATCTTGAATCAAATTCGTCAATAAATAATGGTGTTCCCTCTTTTATTGATTTATAAATAAAAGGACTCAATTCAAACATTTTTTTTGTGCCTTCAGATTCTTGCATACCAAATGAAAAATCACTCTTGCCTTCAGATTTTAATTCAGCATTATATTTTTTTCTGCTTGAGACAATGATTTTACCTTTTTTGAAGTCTTCTTTTACTTCATCTTCTAAATAATCAGACAAATTTTCATGTGTAATTTCAACGGTATTCATATCGTCAATACCTATATCTGCATTTTTCAGAAAATTCAAAATGAATTTCTTTTTAACAGAATCGTTTAAGGAATCACCAGCTATTCCGTACATACCTCGATGTCCTAATCCATTGATTATTGAAATAGACGAAATCGTTTTTACAATCTTTTTTGAAAGTTTACCAAATCCTGTTGAAGATAAGTGTGTTAAAAAAAGTGATGTATCTGTGAATATTGGGTCTTTTGAATTTTCAAATAGTTTTTGATACATTACACCTTCTTCAAAATGAGTTTGGTTAATATCGACTATAAGTTTACCCTCTCTAATGAATAAAGGTTGTTCCCTTTTGTTTGGTGTGGAAAATAACCATTCACTTTTAATGGATGTATCGTCCGCTTCAAAACCGTATCTATACCTTGTTTTACCAATTCTAAAAATTAATTGAAAAAAGGTTGGCTTGTTTTCTGTTTCAGTTGACAATTGAAAAGAATCAATTAATCCAAGTACTCTTTCTTCTTTTACAGAATCTTTAATTATTGTTATATATGTTACTAATGCCTTTATTACATTACTTTTTCCACTGGCATTTGCTCCATAAATAGCTTTAGATTTTAAAAGACTTAAGTCACTATTTATTGGAAAAACATTTATGTCGTCAAGTTCCGTATTCTTCGACTTAATCTTCGCAGCAGCCAAATTCAAAGTCTGAATGCCTTTAAATGACCAAAAATTCCCAAAGCTAAATTCTTCAACCATTTCTTAATTATTAATTTGTGAATTATATACAAATATATAAATAAGAACTAAGTAATGGTAAGTTTTTTTAGCTTATTTCAATGAAGATTTCTGTGAAATTTCATCCGGATGAAACGAAAAAGGACCTACGAATTACCGTAAGTCCTTTATTTTTTGTAGCGCGAGGGAGACTTGAACTCCCGACCTCAGGATTATGAATCCTGCGCTCTAACCGGCTGAGCTATCGCGCCATGAAGCGTAAAGATAAGGTATTCATTTTGAAATACCCTATCTTAGGCTTCAAATAATTATTCCTCTGTGGAGGTACCTTGGTTTAATTGCTCTTTAAGTTGAGCAAGACCTTCCAATTCACCCATGGTAGATTTTTCAACGGTGCTTTGCTGTTTTTTAACAGCCTGGCGCGTTTTATCTTTTTCAACTACCTTTTCTTTCTTAACTGACTCTTCAGCCTCTTTCTTTATATCCTCGATATAACGTAAATGAGATACTAAGATTCTCTTGTCATCGCGATTGAATTCAATCACTTTTACCGTTAAAGTTTCTTCTGGTTCTGCAAGAGAATTGTCCTCTTTACGGATATGTTTTATCGGTGCGAAAGCTTCTAAACCGTAAGGTAACTGAACGATAGCTCCACGATCATCACGACGTAAGATAGTCGCTTCATGGTAAGAACCCACTGGGAAAACATTTTCGAAGGTATCCCAAGGATTCTCCTCTAACTGCTTGTGTCCTAATGAAAGTTTGCGACTTTCTGCATCGACGTCCAATATTTGTACATCAATTTTATCTCCAACCTTTGTGAATTCAGATGGGTGGCCAAAACGTTTTGTCCAGGAAAGATCAGAAATGTGAACCATTCCTCCAATTCCTTCTTGTAACTCAACGAATACACCGTAAGGAGTAAGATTTTTAACTTCTCCGGAATGGCGGCTGCCTACTGGGAAAGTTTTAGCAATTTCACTCCATGGATCAGAACTTAACTGCTTAAGAGATAATGACATTCTACGGTCATCCTGATCTATAGTAACGACTTTTGCCTCATATTCCTGACCTAATCTGAAGTATTCGCGCGCATTAACTGGCTGGTTACTCCAGCTCACCTCTGAAACGTGAATTAAACCTTCAACACCTGGCTGCAATTCAAGGAAAGCACCATAATCTTCAATATTTACAATCTTTCCTTTAACCGTAGATCCTTCTGTGATACCTGCGGCAAGAACTTCCCATGGATGTGGTTGTAATTGCTTAAGACCTAATGAAATACGTCTCTTATTCTCATCGAAATCAAGAACGGCTACACTTATTTTCTGGTTCAGGCTCAACACCTCCATTGGGTGATTGATACGACCCCATGAAATATCAGTGATATAGAGTAAACCATCTACGCCACCTAAGTCAAGGAATGCACCGAAGTCAGTGATATTTTTAACAACACCTTCTAACACCTGACCTTTTTCAAGGCTACCGATGATGTGTTCGCGCTGTTCAGCCAAATCACTTTCGATAAGCGCTTTATGAGAAACGACAGCATTTTTGATGGTTTCATTGATTTTAACCACCTTGAACTCCATCGTCTTACCAACATACTGATCGTAATCGACGATAGGTTTGATATCAATTTGAGAACCAGGTAGGAAAGTCTCCAATCCACTGCAATCTACAATTAAACCACCTTTCGTCTTACTAATAACGGTACCTTTAATAATAGTACCATTTTCAAAGGAATCAACAATACTTTCCCAAGATCTTAACAATTTAGCCTTTCTGCGAGAAAGTACCAATTGTCCGCGACCATCTTCCTGTTGTTCAACATAAACATCCACATAGTCGCCAACGGCTAAACCAGGAATGTCTCTGAATTCTGATAATGGAATTAATCCGTCAGATTTGTAGTTAATATCAAGTACAACATCACCACCATTAATAGAAGTTACGAAACCTTTTACGATTTCATTTTCTAAAACGGCATTCATAGTAGATGAATATTGCTCTCTAAAAGAAACAGCTTCTTCGTCAGAGTAATTAATTCCCCCTTTATTTGTAATATTCCAATTGAAATCATCATGTGCGGTACCTACGGTCTCTTGACCAGCAAGTAAAACTTCCATTTCAACTTCCTCTTCTTCCTCCACCACTTCTACTGGCTCAGCAGCCTTTACAACAACTTCCTCGACAATTGCTGGCTGCTCTTCTATAGCGCCATTCAACTCTTCTGGTGTAGTTATTTCGTCTTTTTCTTCAGACATTTTTTTTGTTTTAATATCTACGAAAGGTAGATTTTGGTTAAAAAATTAAATTGCGGGGCAAATATATAAATTATTTCCAAATCGACCTATTTTTTGTATTACTTTATTAGATTTGTTAAACATGATTCCTATTAAACCCTATATTCTTGAAGCTATGTTAAAAACAATCATCATTTCCTTTCTTTTTGCCTCATTATTCTCTGGTGTTGGCTTAATCGGACAAATCAAGAAATTTTCATTTTCCGAAAAAACAACCATGCAGATTCAAGGTACCTCTACCCTACACGATTGGACCTGTAATGTTACCAAAGTAGATGGTGTCATTGAAATGGACAATAAAGTTTTAAGTAAAGGTGTTTGGACTCAAAACAGTAAAATAAAAACGTTAAAAGTTTCCGTTCCGGTAGAAAGTATAAAAAGTCCCCGAGGTGCGGCTATGGAAAAAAAGTTATATAATGCATTGAAATATGAAAAACACCCTTCAATTATTTTTACGCTGAATAATCTCAAAACCATACCCTCAACAACGGGTTCAGGTCAGTTAGAATCAAGTGGAACGTTGAATGTTGCTGGGGTTGAAAAACCTATATCTCTATCCGTTAATGCTTCCTTTTCTGCCGACAAAAGTTTATCTTTCACTGGTTCTTATACCTTAAACATGAAGGATTATGCTATTGAGCCTCCATCGGCGATGTTCGGACAGATTGTTTCTGGTGAGAAAGTAACCATTTCCTTTAATGTCCAGGTTAAATAAATCAGTATGAAAATATTTTCAATATTTATCTTCCTTTTCGGAAGTATTTTGTCAGGATGGGCACAATCTGTTCAAACGGTCGCTATTCCAGGCTCGTCTGTTTCATTTAATATGATTTCAGTTCCGTCGGGTTCCTTTCTTATGGGAAGCCCCGCCACAGAATTACTTAGAAATGCAGATGAAGGCCCTCAGGTAAAAGTAAAATTAGATGGCTTTTCCATTGCTGAAACGGAGGTAACCTGGGAATTGTATGAACTATTTACAGATAAGGAAAAAAGAGCTGCCCTGATTTATTCAAGCGAGCTGGTTAAAGGAAATGCCGATGCGGTGATTAAGCCCAGTACCCCTTATTTAGATCCCAGTTATGGCATGGGGAAATATAGTTTTCCCGCAACCAGTATGACGCAATATGCCGCATTATCCTTTTGTAAATGGTTGAGTGAGCTTACGGGTGAATTTTACAGACTCCCCACGGAAGCTGAATGGGAATATGCCTGTAAAGCCGGCACAAATACAGCTTATTCATTTGGCGATGATCCCGCTTTATTAGACCAATACGCCTGGAGTTTTAATAATAGCGAAGATAAATACCATCCTGTTAAATCAAAAAAACCTAATCCCTGGGGTTTATACGACATGCATGGTAATGTAATGGAATGGACGCTAGACCAATATCAGGCAGACTACTACCCTACTTTGGGTGATGCGACGGCTAGTCCATGGCGTCGCCCCGATAAATTACTCCCAAGAACAGCCAGAGGGGGCTCATGGGACGAAAATCCACAGGTTCTTCGCTCTTCAGCAAGAACCTC
Organism: Bacteroidota bacterium; assembly: GCA_017858735.1. Classification (GTDB taxonomy): domain Bacteria; phylum Bacteroidota; class Bacteroidia; order Chitinophagales; family Saprospiraceae; genus BJGN01. The sequence goes on along the minus strand of JAFMBH010000007.1, from coordinate 70,871 downwards.
CTCAAACCCTTCCTGGCAAAGAAGAGACCCCCAAATTCCCAAAAGTTTCTGGTGGTGCTCTGATGCTCCCTTCATAGGTATCAGACTGGTGAAACCAACGATTCAACCTACTAAGGAAGAACAGGAAGAATTTTGGTCTCTTGTTTTAGATGAAGGTTAATTAATTATTTTGTTTTAATTAATTTTACTATTTTTAGAAAACAAAAAATTTTATTTGTTAATTACTTAAAATCCTAAATAATGTCTTCATCAGATTCTTTTGACAAACCTGGCGTAAATCGTCGGGACTTTTTAAAGGATGCCTCCCTTGCTACCGGTGGTCTTATGCTCGCGTCGCTTCCTTTTGATCTTCGTGCACTATCTGGCCAACCTGCTGCCACGTTAAAAATTGCCCTGGTAGGTTGTGGTGGCAGAGGTTCCGGTGCTATTGTTCAAGCGCTTATCGCCGATCCCAATACTAAATTGGTAGCTATGGCTGATGCTTTCAGAGATCGGGTTGATAGTTGCTACAATTATATTACTTCCAATAAAGTGGAAGAATCAGAGGGCGCTACCAGTGCATTGAAAACACAGATTGACGTACCAGAATCTAATAAATTCTCAGGTTTCGATGCCTACAAAAAGGCCATCGATCTTGCAGATGTCGTTATTCTTACCAGCCCTCCAGGATTTAGACCTGACCATTTAGAATATGCTATCAATAGCAATAAACATATTTTTTGCGAAAAACCACTGGCCACTGATGCGACAGGTATTCGTAAAGTAATGGGCTTACTTGAGCTTAGCAAACAGAAAAAGCTGAACGTAGTCGTTGGTCTTCAGCGTCATTATGAAACTGTTTACCGCGAGATAATGAAACGTATTCATGCAGGTGAAATTGGTGATGTTACCAGTGGTCAGGTGTATTGGAACGGATCAGGTGTTTGGGTGAAAGATCGTTTGCCGGGTATGACGGAAATGACTTATCAAATGCGTAACTGGTATTATTTTAATTGGCTTTGTGGCGACCATATTGTAGAGCAACACATCCATAATATTGATGTTTTCAACTGGGCTAAAAAGGATTATCCGGTGAAAGCGCAAGGAATGGGCGGACGCCAGGTAAGAACAGGCAAAGAATTTGGTGAAATTTATGACCACCACTACGTGGAATACACTTATGCCGACGGTTCTGTTCTTAACAGTCAGTGCCGTCACATCAAGGGCTGTGCCGACAAGGTGTCAGAACATATCATCGGTTCAAAAGGCCGTGCTGAAAGTAATGGTACCATGACGGATTTGAAAGGAAATGTGATCTTTAAACATAATAGAAAAGGAGATCCGAATCCTTACCAACAAGAGCATGTGGAGCTTTTTGCCTCCATCAGAAAAGGTGAGGTCATTAATGATCTTGAAAATGGAGCTAAATCTACCATGACAGCTATCCTGGGTAGAATGGCCACCTACTCTGGTCAGGTTATTTCCTGGGAACAAGCCATTAATTCTAAGGAAAATCTCTTCCCGGAATCATTGGACTGGAATGCCAATCCTAAGTCTTTACCTGACGCATCAGGTCATTATAAAATAGCTATGCCAGGCGTTTATAAAATTTAAGTTTTAAGCGCTTCCATAACTTCAAAACCCTCTTATCTCTCGTTGAGAAAGGGGGTTTTGTTTTTTTACCTAATGCCAGTTAGCTTTAAAAAAGTTATCGTCCCGTTTACATAAAACCCTGATACTTTTTCTCCACCGCAGTACTTTACGTATTTCATCAAAATCCATTATGCTAAATGCCGTTCCTAATGCATCGGTAATCAAGCCATTGGGGCCTTCCACTAAGCAAGTTGCACCATTTGTTAATGGCTTACCCGTTTTCGGATTTAACAAATGAGAATATCGTTTCCCCTCCCATTCCAGATATTGTTGATCATCCCCTGACACAGATTGCGATCTATTCTTAATATACCGTTTCGCCCCATCTGGAAAAAAGATAGTATCAGCTGCAACGGACCAACCCTTTTTGGAGGGAGGCGCTTTACTCACTGTTATAGAACTGCCCGCGGAAATCATTCCTTTGTTAACACCTTGCATTTTTAGTGCTTTTAATGCTTCATCTACAGCATATCCCTTTCCGATACCCCCAAAATCGAGTTTAACTCCCTTTTTCAAGAACTTAAACTGATATTGTTTACCCTTTTTTCTTAAGGCAATATATTGAATACCAGAATAATCTTTTGCCGCTGTTTGCATTGAATCAGCCGGAAATTCATTTCGTCGTCGGGCGCGCCGCCAAAGGTGGGTCAAACTACCCATAGCAGGATCAAAATATTGATCTGTTATTTTGCTCCATTGAATACTTTTCCTTAAAACAAATCCAAGCTCCTTTGAAACACTTTCCCACTGCAATGGCTGCCTGACGTTTAATTGATATACTTCAGCCTTTTCTTTGTAATCACTTAGTATGTGATCAAGAAACTGGATGCGGTCAAATACTTTTTCAGCAATTGAAGGTGCATTTACCTCTTTATTAGTATAAAAAGATACATAATATATGGTACCCATAGCTGGTCTGCTAAAACTATAAAGGCTGTCCGACTGACCGTTTAAAAGAAAAACTATGTTAATAAGAACCGCAGAAACTATCCATTTATGATTCCTCATTTTCAATAGTCTTGCTTTACTATCCGTTTTGAAAAACTACCCTGCTTATACAATACACGAACAATGTACATTCCTGAAGGAAAATGAGCAGTATCAACAGAAAAATGATTCTGTTCCTCCAGATAAAGTTGAGAAAACAACAATCTACCCTCTATACTATAAACACTAATAGTGACATCCTGTAATTTTTCTGAAATATGAATGTTCACTCTATCATCGACCGGATTAGGTTCCACGGCGATCTGCCATTTGAAGATGGAGCCTAAATCATTGAGATTTAATTTAAATTTCCTGATATCACTGGCACTTTCACCACAATCATTTTTAGATTTTACCTGCCAGTAGTATGCTCCCCCTTCTAAATCTTGTGAAAATTTATAAAAATTCAGATTCCTTTCTCCGGCAAAAACAGGCTCATTAAAGTCTATATTTTTTGAGACCTTAAGTGAATAGTTATCTGTTAATGAGGTCTTTGTCCATGACAACTGTGGGCGTTCAACCAATAAAACCTCATTATCATCAGGAGAAAGTAAACCTGGTTTAGGTGGTAAACCTTTCAATTGAAAGTTAAAATTAGTTTCCTTACTATTTTTAACATCTGAGACTACAATTTTTACGTTATACGATCCAGATTTTAAACTATCCAGCAAAGCTGATGCCTTCAAATTTATTACATTGGCCACTGCATCACCGGCTATAAATTGCCAGGTTGGAACAGGCGGAGAAATGGAATAAGTTATTTTTACCGGACGAATGAAACCACTGCCTATTTTTAATCCTGCTTTTAAATCTGAAGGTATGCAAAGCACATTATTTAAATCGACAATTTGTAAACCCAAATCTAAAGGAGTGAAAAATCTACCAAAGGTGTAACCCGGGGATTGCCCGCACTCGTTTCTGGCTCTGATACGATAATAGTAGGTTTTATCAAAATCCAATCCTTTAATAACCAACTGAGAATCGAGGGTAACCAATCTTGAAATAAATTGGCTGAAAAGGGAATCCGAGGCAATATCAATCTGATAATCGAAAATACCTGCCAGGTTAAACCAACTTAATGTGGGTTCAACTCCCAGGTCTGACCCTACATTTTTAACGACGACTTTATCGGGTGTTTTATTTAGCACCAGCTGTAGCTCTGTAAACACGGTATCTTCTCCCGAAATACCTCTAATTTTTATTTTACTTTCTGTAGCACCAACCATCTGTTTTGATGAAATAAAGAGGGTTGCAGCATTTCCGGGTAGCACCGTTACTGGATTGAAAGAATAAGCTATGGCGGAAGTTGAACCTACCAGATCAAACGTAATAGGCGCTGAAAAAGCTGAGCCAGTAAAAATCTGAACACTGGTACTATTTGGGGTACAAATATTAACTTTAGTAACACTTACTGCCAGTCCTTTTTTACAAAGTACTCCGTTTCTACCCATTATACTTGTTATTCCACGATTTTCAGGATCAAGCCATTCACTTAATCTGTTCATGGGGCTACCACCGCCAATCCATGAACTATGAAACCAGCCAAAAGCATCAAAGGAGTTATTAGAACAACTGGCAGAACCCCCATGTAATTGCCCTACGATTTGTTGACTTTTATTAACCAAAGGACCCCCTGACGATCCATCTTCTGTGGTACCCACATCCCATCTTGGAATAATAAGATGATTTCCAAAGGTTACTTCAGAAGCTAGTTGCCCCCACTGCCCTCTATACGTTTTTCGATAGGCAATAGAAATTCTTTTTTCCTGGGTATTAGGATGGTGTACACAAACAAGGGTATCTTCAGGTAAAACCGATGTAGCATTCCAACCGGCATAATATGGATTAGCAGCATCGGGAACAGGGTCATCCAATTCTAATAAAATGAAATCGGTAGGTGAAAATCCGGCACGAAAAATAGCACCCGTATTGAATAAAGTTTTTGATCCGTCGCCGGTGGCACCATTCGCCTGAGACAACATAGGCCTACAAACTGAATGTTGGTAATTCCAATAAACAACCACAGATGGTGCATTGGAGGAGGTGACATCGCAGTGAAATGCACTTAAAAAATAAGGTTTACAATCATTTCTCCCATTATTAATAAGAGCACCTGAACAAAAATTTCGACCATTAATGGTGTACATACCCACCGACCTCATCACTTCCCTATAATTATCTACTAACTTCCAACCCTCTCTTGACCCGCAAGCCACATCGAGGTGACAGCTGCCCGATAACATAGAAAAAATGCCTTGAAAATCGTGATTTACCTTTTCGACGGTCATTTTCAACCATTTTTTCTCGATGGAAGGAAGCGAAACCTCCAAAACCAGCTCATCACCGAGCATAGCGGGAGTCCACATTTGACCGTGAAGTTCATTATCGTTATAGGTAAACGGACCCTCTACCTGATCCATAGAAAGGTTATATATCCATAATCTGGCGTTTGGTGGAAGATAAAAATCGGATATGCCCAAATTCAGGGATAATGCGCCTGCCGATTGAATACGCAGCCTCCATATTTCGTTCAGACCATCTTTTGAGGTCGTCCATTCGCCGTGCGTAGAGGGCTTAAGAGAAGTATTTCTGGTAATAGCAAAAGAAGGATTTAGTCCCTTCTTTCGTTTTTCTAATTCTTCAGCAAGTAATTTTTGATTATCTACTTTTGGAAATCTGACGGGTTTAACGGTTTTAAGTGCCAATTTACCTAAAGGCATGGTTTTTTCAGGGAGTTTTTGAGCTAACAATAAACCACCTGAAAAAACGGCCGCGAAGAGAAAGCCCCATTTTTTAGAACCTAAAAAACAAAGCGTTACTGAATAAAAATTTCCCATTATCCCAGAAATCTCTGAAAAGCAGATTATCAACGTAATAAACCATACTGCCCTGCCCTACTGACTCGGCACCTATAACCAAAGATTCTTTAAACTTTTCTAAAGCCTTATAGCCTACATAGCCACTTGGTTTGAACGACTTATCTGTAATACCTATGTTATAGGCATTTTCACCACTCAGTTTAAATGTAGTATTCGTCGTCTTTAATGAAAAATAGGTATCAGACTGCCCGTAAGCTAAAGGGTGAGAATTATCTAATTTTACCTTAAAGATAGCTCCCGGAGTGCCTTCGCTTAATTCCCTGCGATCGTCCCCTGTATAATCAGACAATAATATATTTTTACTCATTGATTTTGAAGCATCCTCCTCATTATTTTTCAGTGCAAATCCCGATTTACCACTTACGAGGGACAAGGCATCGCCCAGAATAATTAATCTTCCCCCTTTTCTTACCCAAGTGGAGAAAGAACTTAGCATATTATCTGAAAATCGGAAATAACCCTCGGGAACAATGATAACATTATAAGCATCTAAATTATACCTGTCCATTCTTGCAGCATCCAGAATAGCCACTGACATATTCAATTCCTGTTCTAAATAGAACCAAAGATGCCCCAGATCATTAGCATTAGCCTGTTCACCGCCTAAAACGGCTACATTGGGCGATTTAAGCAACTGAAAATTACGGGACCCCAGATCACTTCCCGCGTTTACAAAGCCAGTGGCAACAGAAGTTACTTTAATTTTATTTTCAATAGCCGTAGCAGAAATTATATCTGATAAATTAGATATTTTAGGATTATCTCCTCTAGTTATCACTAAAGTACCCCTATCAAAAGACTGATCTTCAACTAAAAAAGGTTCATTGGCCACTCTTACCTGAACCCCCTTTTTAAGGATCTTAGTTAGAAATACTGCTTGTTCCAATGATTCCCATTTCACCAAATAGGCATAATTACTTTTTGTATTGAGTGCAGCGGGTTGGTCGAAAACAAAACCTTTCACATCAGGCTCGATGCAGGTTTGAGTGGCGAACCCAGGCAATCCATAAGCATAGATAAGAGACCAGGCCGTGATATCGTAAGTATTTGAATCTTGAACCTCCACTTCTGGGTCGAGTAAAATTTGCGCCATCATACCCCTTGGCTGACAAGCATTGATCAATAGATCTCCCGACGCTATTTCGAGGGTAGTATTCTTTCCTGTTTCATATTGATAAGCCGACACATTCATTTTCTTTGAAGCAGTGCCGTAACTGATACCATTTTTATCGAGCAAAGCACAGAATCTTTTTAACCGATTTGGGACGGCCGACTTTTTTATTACATAAGTTTTATACATCCCGGTAGGATTCTCCGACGATTTTTTAAAGAAAGCGGCGAATTCTGCATTTAACCTGGCTGCATTGTTTGCTGCCATTTCAACGGTAGAAAGTGCGGTTGTTTTATGGTGGGCTATTCGATCAGACAATCTCAACGTATCACCATTTGGCAAAAGGATAGCCAAACCTGCCCCAATGCCTCCTTGCTCGTAGGTCATTCCAATGGCTCCGTTATACGTTGGATAAGTATCGCCATAACTTGGATATAGTAAGTCAAAAACTTCTCTGGTAAAATACAGCCATCCATTTGCATCGAAGTATCTGGCGTGATTTTTACCAATTTGAAATTGAAAATCTTTTTGCCATTTTGTCACATAACTATGATATGGATTAGCTGCCGGAGCGAAATAATAAGGACTGGAATAGCCTTGTTCATGAAAATCGGCATGAATTTGCGGCATCCAACTCAAATATTGAATAGCGCGCTGCTGCGTTTCCACTTGTGTTTGCCAGGCCCAATCTCTGTTAAGATCAAAATAATAATGATTTGGTCTTCCTCTTGGCCAGGGTTCCTGATGTTCCCTACTTTCCGGCCGTACATCGGGTGTTTTACCAGCTATTTGCTTGTACCAATGGGTATATCTTGAATAACCATCAGGATTCAGGCTCGGGTCTAATATAACCAGGGTATTTTTCAGTTGTTTCTTAATATTATCATCTGCGGCACCGGCCAATTCAAAAAGAGTGATCATGGCCGTTTCAGAACAAGACGCCTCATTTCCATGAACACCAAAACTTAGCCAGACAATGGAAAGATTGTCCCATTTAGGGTCTGTTTTCCCGGGGAGTAATCCCGCTCTTCTTTGGTTATTGATCCTAATTTGTTCTAAATCAGACAGATTTTCAGGCGTTGAAATGAAAGTTAACAATAAGGGTCTATTCTCAGTAGAACGACCGTATTCAATCAATTTCACCTGAGAACTGTTGTCAGCCACGTGTTTTACATACTCAACCAGAGATTCATGCGGCGTAAACTCTTCTCCAAAGCGATTAGACAGGAAATTATATGGCGATTTTAGCTGTGAGAAAAGCGAAGCATTTATCCCTAAAATAAAAAGAAAAGAGATAATACACTTCAGCATAAAAGGTCGATTAAATGACATAAAACAGTAATTTGGAAAATGAATCAATAAAACAGACTAAAATAATATTAAAATACGGATTCCGCAATTTTTTTAATGGTATCCACATCACCCATAGTGTAGTAATGCAGGCAAGGTACTCCCGCTGCCTTAAGTTCCTGGCTTTGCGCTACGCACCATTCGATGCCCACCTGACGTTTTGCCTCCATCGTTTTTGCTGAAAGAAAAGCTGAAACTAAATCTTCAGGAAGATTAATATAAAAATGACGGGGAATTGAACTGAGCTGATACATTTTCGTAAGCGGTTTTAAACCTGGTACAATGGGAATATGAATACCAGCATTTCTGCAACTTTCTACATATTCAAAATATTTTTCGTTATCAAAGAACATTTGAGTAACGATATATTCAGCACCAGCCTCGACCTTTTGTTTTATAAAAGCAAGATCACTTTCCATATTTGGAGCCTCAAAATGTTTTTCTGGATAGCCGGCAATGCCAATACAAAAGTTAGTTTTTTGTCCATTTTCAATATTTTCATCTAAATATCGACCATGATTCATATCATTTACTTGCTTAACCAAATCGAGTGCATAAGCATTTCCGCCTGGTTCGGGGACAAATTTAGAGTCAAATTGCAGTGCATCACCTCGTAAGGCAAGAACATTATTTATTTCAAGAAAATTTAAATCAATGAGCGCATTTTCGGTATCCTCCCTGTTAAAGCCACCACAGATGAGGTGTGGAACGGCATCTACATCATATCGATGCATTATGGCAGCACAGATACCCACCGTTCCGGGTCTTTTTCTTATGGCCGTTTTCTCGTAATAACCTGAATCCTGCTTTTTATAAATATATTCCTCTCTGTGATATGTCACATCAATAAAAGGAGGCTTAAACTCCATTAACGGATCTAAAAGATTAAAAATATCTTGCATACCACTTCCTTTCAGCGGCGGTAGAACTTCAAAAGAGATCAGCGTATTATTGCCTGCATTTTTTAAATAATCAGTTACTTTCATAAATATAATTGTCTAATAAAAAGGAATTCCAAAACAGAATGAACCATTTAAAGGTATAAAAGTTAACAACATCTGCAAAGAAAAGTTAATTTGCGCCAAATTTCTTCAAAATTTATGAAAAGGATATTATTTCCCACTACAATTTCGAAAGGTACTGCCTACCTGACGTTATTTATTCTAAGTTTGATTTGGGGGACGTCCTTCATATTAATTAAAAAAGGTCTGAGTGTTTTTCCGCCCGAACAGGTTGCCAGCTTGCGTATGGGGATGTCAGGGTTAATATTTTTGCCCTTTATGATCTTACAGTTTAAAAAATTTGACTGGAGTAAAGTTCATCTGATTATTTTTGTTGGCCTGGCAAGTAGTACGATTCCGGCATTTTTGTTTGCCAATGCACAAATGCATATCAGTTCATCCATGGCTGGTATATTGAATTCATTAACGCCTTTATTTACTTTATTCCTGGGCATTTTATTTTTCAATTTACCTTTTGCCTGGCTTAGAATATTTGGCGTAATACTAGGTCTTGCCGGTGCTTATTTATTACTTACTCTAGGGTCAATTTTCATACCAGAAGGAGAAGTACGCTGGGGCATATTAGTGGTTATTGCCGCTTTATTATATGGTACCGGAACGAACGTAGTGGGAACAAAACTGAAAGGGATGCCAAGTTTTCAAATTAGTATTTACTCTTTTGGGTTAACAGGCGTGCCCCTGTTTGTTTATCTGATAGGATTCACCAATTTTACAGAAATTTTAAGTGTCCAACCCGGAGCATGGCAAGCGGTAGGTTACATTTTCTTTTTATCATTAGTAAGCACCGTATTAGCTTCTGTTATATTTTTCGAACTCATTCAGCAAACCTCTCCCCTTTTTGGCTCTATGGTAGCTTATATGATGCCATTAGTGGCTATGATGTGGGGATTTTTAGACGGAGAAATAATGGGTTGGTGGAATTTTGCCGGAATGTTTTTGATTTTGTTTGGCGTTTATTTAAGTAGGAGTAGGTGAGTTTTTCTTGTTTTTATCACAAGCGCCATCACAATGTCCATAAAGATTTAGGGAATGATGCGCAATTTTAAAGTGAAGAAGTTCGCCCATCATCGTTTTTATTTGCTGAATTCTTGGATCACAAAATTCAAGTACTTTACTACAATCAAGACAGATTAAGTGATCATGTTGTTTGAAACCAAAAGATTTTTCGTATTGAGCTAGATTTTTGCCAAACTGATGACGCTTCACCAGATCGCAGTGAACCAACAGTTCCAGGGTATTATAAACGGTAGCTCTACTCACCCTATAACTTTGATTTTTCATGTGAATATAGAGCGCTTCGGCATCAAAATGATCCGTTCTATGGTAAATTTCCTCTAAAATGGCGAATCTTTCCGGAGTTTTACGCTGATTCTGTTGTTCCAGAAACGCGGTAAATATTTTTTTTACCTCTGTAAAAACTTCATTTGTAGTTTTTGTCTCAACCATGATCTTTGTATTATTCAACAAATTTAATCAATCTAGCCTAACCACCGAAGAAATATTATCAAGCGCCTGTAAAGATTTAATAACCATTTGCAGCTGGTCCGTGTTTTTAATTATTATTTTTAGCCTGCACTCGAAGTAACCCTCGTCACCTTCAATGGCCATAGAGCGAATATTCAGGCCTAATTGTGAAGAAATCTGGTGAGAAAGCTGTTCGATCACGCCCGGGCCACTATCTACACCTGTTATTTTAATTTCTGCAATAAAATTAACCTCATTAGTAGTTTGCTGCCAGGATGCAGACAAAATTCTATAACCATAATTCACCATTAAATGAGCTGCATTAGGGCAGGAACTTCTGTGAATTTTAAGTCCGACATTATGCGTTAGAAAAGCGAAAATGTCATCGCCGGGAAGTGGATTACAACAATTTGCCAGACTATATTCATATTGCTCTGCTGATTCACCATTTACCAATAGCTTTGGTTTCTCCGACGGCTTAACAGACGTTTTCTTATCCGCGACCTGTTTATCTGTCTCGGGAAAAACTAAAGGAGCAGAAATTTCTTTTAGTTTTCCGGTATCAACGTGCAACCTTTTAAAAATATCCTGAATATCTCTGGTTTCATTAGCGATATCGTAATAAAGATCTACCGATGATTTGTAGTCAAACACCTTTAAAATAAGCTCTAAAGATTCCTCAAATTCGACTTTCAGATTTTTTAACTTCCTTTCTAAATATTCCTTTCCTATTTCACCTTTTCTTTTTCTCTCCTCCTTCATTGCAGACCTTATTTTGGCCTGCGCTTTGCCCGTGGTGGTCATCTTCAACCAATCTTCCGAAGGTTTTTGATTTTTTGAAGTATGAACTTGTATCTGATCCCCATTTTTTAATACTTTACCAAAAGGAACCAATTTATTATTGACTCTGACGGAAGTACAATGATACCCAACATCGGTGTGTATATGGAAAGCAAAATCAAGCGCTGTTGAACCCGCCGGAAGCAATTGAACGTCCCCTTTAGGCGTGTAAATATATACCTCCTCCTTAAACAGACTATTGGCCCGAAAATCCACTAAAAACTCTATGGCATTGGCCGAAGGATTATCAATGGTTTCCCTTACAGAATCTAACCAACGCTCATAAACATCTGGTTGTGATGATATTCCCTTATATTTCCAATGTGCGGCATAGCCCTTTTCTGAAATTTCGTCCATTCGTTCAGTACGAATCTGGACTTCCACAAAGCGACCATTTGGCCCAATCACCGTAGTGTGTAATGACTCGTAACCATTTGATTTCGGTGTGGTAATCCAGTCTTTTAATCTGTCTGCGATAGGCGTATGAACGTCGGTTACAACCGAGTAAGCTTGCCAGCAACTAATACGTTCTTTTTCAGCGGGCACATCGATGATGATTCGAACGGCAAATAAATCATAAACTTCTTCAAACGCTACTTTTTTAGTTCTGATTTTATTCCAGATGGAATAAATAGATTTAGGCCGACCAAAAATTCGATAGGCAAAACCAAGTTCATTTAGTTTTTCCTTTAATGGGGCAATAAATTTATTGATATAATTTTCTCTATCCCTTTTTGTCTCATTCAGCTTTTTAGCTATATTCTGATAAGCCTCGGCATCAGTTATCTTCATACAAAGGTCTAAAAACTCCGTTTTAAAGTTGTATAGTCCCAGCCGATGAGCCAACGGAGCATAAATATAACTCGTTTCTGCAGCTATTTTCAGTTGTTTATGACGTTCCATAAACCCGAGGGTTCGCATATTATGCAACCTGTCGGCCATTTTAATGAGTACTACTCTGACATCATCAATCAAGGTAGAAAGCACCTTCTTGAAATTTTCTGCCTGGTGACTTTCCGCATTATATGCCGCATCAAGCTTTGTTAGACCATCTACGATTTTAGCTACCCGAACGCCAAATTTATTTTCAACATCAGATAAAGTAATTTCTGTATCCTCTACAACGTCGTGTAAAAGGGCACAAATGATACCCGTTGGTCCCAAGCCGATTTCCTCAGCGCATATTCTTGCTACGGCTATGGGATGCAAAATATACGGATCGCCAGATTTCCTTCTTTGATTAGCATGGGCTTTCAGGGCAATTTCGTAAGCTTCTCTGATATTTTTCCGATCTTTTTCATCCATAGACACTCTAATAGATTGAATAAGCCCCTCGTAAGCTGTTTCAACTACTTTGAGTTCCTCCTGTACACCAACCAAAAATGTTTCCATACTCTTTTAACAACAATAATTATAAACTACTTTTACATAACGGCTAAAATACTGATTTTGTCCCATTTAACCATCATTTAATTTTTTCTACAAAAAAATACACTTAAGTTTCAATTTATATTTCTTATTAATTATAAATTAACTTATATTTGCGCTCAATTTATTTAAAAGCTGAATATCAGCTTAATTTATTGATTGTACGCGGGTGTGGCGAAATTGGTAGACGTGCCAGACTTAGGATCTGGTGCCGCGAGGCGTGGGGGTTCGAGTCCCTTCACCCGTACAAATGTTATATTTGCAGTTATCCTCTTTGGGTAACTGCAAAATTTTTTTAGTCTTACCCATTTCATTAAATCAAATAATTCAGCCTTATGCCAACTGTCGTCAGAGAAAATGTGGATGAATTGAGTGCCGTTCTTACTGTTAAACTTGCACCAGATGATTATCTGCCTAAGTTAAACGCCGAGCTAAAAAAGTATGCCCAAAAAGCTCAAATCAAAGGCTTTAGGAAAGGAAAAACCCCTGAGAGCTACGTAAAAAAGTTGTATGGTCAGTCTGTACTTCTCGATATTGTTAATAATGAAGTAAAAGAAGGTTTGTCAAATTTTATAAGGGATGAAAAACTTCTCTTATTTGGCGAGCCCCTTATTAATGAGAAACAAGTCGTTTATGACTTTGATGTTTTTCATTTAGAACCTATGGATTTCCTTTTTGATGTAGGCCTTTATCCTGAAGTCAAATTATTGGGTCTTGACAAAGATACTACCTATGATTATTTTGTTCAGGAAGTTCCGGGTGATAAAGTAGAGGAAGCTTACCAAAATTTGTTAAAAGATTTAGGGGAACCTTCTCCTATTGAGAAAGAATTTACGCTGGGAGATTTATTAACCTGTGATCTTACCGAACTCATCGATGGTGAGGAAAAAGCTGATTCACTCAGAGTAAATAATATCATCAGTTTCGATGATGTAAGTGAAGCTATAAAAAATCAACTAAAAAAACTTTCCGTAGGTGATTCATTTACTATCGATAAAGTTACTGATCTTGACGCCAGATTAGAGGAAAAGTTATTTAGAAAGCATATTCTTAAATTAGACGAAAGCGACGACAGTACTTTTTCAGATAAGTTTAGCTTGAAAATCCTTGAAGCTAAAAGAATCCTGCCAGCTACTGAAGATGAAGCCTTTTTCCAAAAAGCATTTGGCACAAACAATGTAACCAATAGTACTGAAGGTAAAGAGGTTATAAGAAAGCACCTGGGTAATGAGACCTTAAGTTATTCCAACGGTCTTCTATTCAGAGATATTCAGGAAAAACTTATGACCTCACATGAAATCCAGTTGCCTGAAACTTTTATCAAAAGGTATTTACTTGAATCTGACAAGAATTTAACGGCTGAAAAACTGGAAATTGAATTTCCAAATGTTATGTCCTCCATCAAATGGAGCTACTTAAAATCGCTTTTATTGGGCGCATTGAACGTTCAGGTGACTAAGGAAATGGTTCAAAGCCACCTATCCAGTAAAATTAGAGGTTATTTTGGACAGCAGGTTGCAGGAATGGAATCATTTATTCAAAATATGGTTGAAAAAATGATGGACGACGAAAAACAGGTTAATCAAGCTTATGATGAATTGGAAAATTCTATGATGATGTTCAAAATTCAAGAGGCTGTTAGTCTAAATGAAATAGTTCTGACTAAAGAGGCTTTTGAAGAAAAGACAAAAATATTCAACAAGCAAGAAAATCTTGAAGGAGAAAATAGTGAAGAGGAAATAGTGGCAGAGTAATTTTTAATTAATTTATTCCTGAGTAATTAAAACCCTATTTTATTTTGGTTGTTTCTCTAATAAATAAACTTAAACCATGATTCAAAAAGATGAGTTCCGTAAATACGCTGTTCAACATTTAGGAATGAGCGGCATGCACTTGGATAAATATGCGCAAAAATCAGGATCTTTTATCCCTGATATCAGAGCGTTTACCCCCAATGTTATCGAGGAAAGATCGATGAATATCGTTGGTTTAGACGTATTCTCCAGGCTGATGATGGATAGGATTATTTTCCTTGGTCTAGCTATTGATGAATATGTTGCTAATGTAATTCAAGCTCAATTATTATTTTTAGAGTCTACAGACGCTAAAAGAGACGTTCAAATGTTTCTAAATAGTCCCGGAGGTTCTGTTATAGCTGGCTTGGGTATTTACGACACCATGCAGTACATAAGCCCCGACGTAGCAACTATCTGCACAGGTATGGCAGCGTCAATGGGTGCCGTACTTTTGGCAGCGGGTACCAAAGGAAAAAGATCTGGTCTTCCACATAGCCGTGTTATGATTCACCAACCATTAGGTGGCATGCAAGGGCAGGTATCTGATATGGAGATTTACTACACTTTAGTTAAAGAACAACAAAAATCGTTATACGATATCCTTAGCAATCATACTGGTCAGACTTATGAAACTATTGAAAAGGACTGTGACAGAGATAATTGGATGACCTCCAAAGAAGCGGTAGCTTACGGATTATTAGACGAGGTCCTGGATAAAAGCAACAAAGAAAAAAAGAAAGAAGCTTAATTCTTCAGCGAAATAAATGGCAAAAAATAAAACATCCTTCCACTGTTCATTTTGTGGAAAAGATAAGTCGGAAACACTCATGCTCATAGCTGGTATTAATGCCCATGTCTGTGAGGTGTGTGTTGAGCAAGCTCATGATATTGTTCAGGAAGAACTGTATGGTGGCATGAAAAATGGCGTGCGTACGAAAGGAGCGGGAAATGCTAATCTCTCTTCAGATAAGCAAGATTCTTCTGAAAATCATATTCTTTCTCCTATGGAGATGAAAGCTAAGTTAGACCAGTATATTATTGGTCAGGACGAAGCAAAAAAGTATCTTTCCGTTGCTGTTTATAATCACTATAAAAGACTTCAACAACCTAAAGAAGATGATGTTGAAATTGAAAAATCAAATATTCTTCTTATAGGTCGCACTGGAACAGGAAAAACCTTACTGGCTAAAACCATAGCACGTATGCTAAACGTTCCTTTCGCTATTGTTGATGCTACTGTTTTTACCGAAGCAGGGTATGTTGGTGAAGACGTGGAAAGTATTTTAAGCCGGTTACTTCAGGTCTGTGATTACAATGTGAGCGCAGCAGAAAGAGGGATTGTATATATAGACGAAATAGATAAGATTGCGAGAAAAAGTGATAATCCTTCCATTACCCGTGATGTCTCAGGTGAAGGTGTTCAACAGGCTTTACTTAAAATGCTTGAGGGTACCGACATAAATGTTCCCCCTCAAGGTGGCAGAAAGCATCCTGAGCAAAAAATGGTGAAGGTTAATTCTGAAAATATCCTTTTTATTTGTGGTGGTGCTTTCGATGGTATTGAAAAACTTATTGCCCGACGAGTGAACACGCAGGTTATAGGCTTCAAAAAGGAAGGTGATAAGTCATTTGATAAGGAAAATTTATTACAATACGTTTCTCAGCAGGACATAAAATCATTTGGTCTTATTCCAGAGCTTATCGGAAGATTGCCGGTTCTTACCTATCTGGATCCTTTGGATCACGATGCGTTAGTCAGGATAATGACAGAACCTAAAAATTCTTTGGTAAAGCAATATCAAAAATTATTTAGTTATGAAGGTGTTGAATTAAATTTTTCTGCCGAGGTAATTTCTTTTATTGCCACAAAAGCCATGGAATTTAAATTGGGCGCACGTGGTCTTCGTTCTATTTGTGAGGCTATTCTAACCGATGCTATGTTCGAATTACCCTCCCAAAAAGACAAGACAACTTTTGACCTGGATCTTTCCTACGCCATGGAAAAACTAAACAGATCTAAAATAGCCTCCCAACACGCGGCCTAATGGTCAAATTATGGTATCTGATGTTAAAAGATATTTCGTAGAACTTTCGTACTTAGGTACTCACTACCACGGTTGGCAGCGTCAACCAAATAAAATAAGTGTTCAGGAAACGGTTGAAAATGCATTTTCAACCGTTTTGCGTAATACTATAACCATTTTCGGCTGTGGTAGAACGGATACAGGAGTTCATGCCAGCCAATACTTTTGTCATTTTGATATAGATAAAGAACTTCCTATCCATTTTTTGCAAACCATTAACAGATTACTTCCTAAGGATATAGCCATTAAACAATTTATTCTTCAAGATGACTTGGCCAGACATGCGCGTTTCCAGGCCTGCCGTAGAACTTATGAATACCATATTACCTTTCAAAAAAATCCTTTCGTTCTTCACAATACCTGGAAATATGGTTTTGTCCTGAAACCTGACTTTTTACTTATGCAAAAAGCAGCACAATTAATAGCTAAACACCACGATTTTACCCCATTTTGTAAAACAGGCCATAGCGCTCAAAGTATGATTTGCCAAATTTATGAAAGCACATGGATTTTCGATGAAGAAAAACAAACAGCCACCTATAAAATTTCTGCCAATCGCTTCCTAAGAGGTATGGTACGATTAATTGTAGGGGCACTTATACAAGTTGGAATAAAAAAATTGAGCCTCGGAGAGCTTGAATACGCCCTTGAAAATCAAAGCTTTATAAAACAAGGGTTATCAGTTCCCGCCGAAGGATTAACGCTTACCGAAGTAAGGTATCCTTGGAAAATATGATACGGGGCAAAAAACTATTTCATTTCAGTCGGAAAAAACGCTCAAAATAATTTTTCCTAAATAAATAATTGAAATCTTTAATGTGAAATGTCAATCTCGGATGTACGAAGCGAATGATTTTACATTAATAACTATTATTTGTTTATTTAAATTTTTTAAATTCTTTTAGGCCAAAATAAAATCCAAATCCAAATAAAAGGGTAATAAAGCCCGCAAAATATGGTATTATTTCAATCATTTTTTTGGTTGGTTATAAGTTTTAAATAGATACCAAAAGCTAAAATAGATGGCACCCAAAGGCCAATGAAAATAGCTGCATTTTCTTCTCCATTGAAATACAAGATCTCGGAAAAAATAAGGGAACTAAAAGCAGAAATAAACAACAATATGTCAGTTATTGTAAATTTTTTTAAAGCGTCTTTAAGCATTTTTAAGATTTATTTTGAGTAATAATAATATAAACCTCCTATTTAGGAAGCTCAGTAAAGGTTACCTTTAATTTAGCACCATATTGAGGGTGTCCGGCTCCATAAAATACGGATCTTGCGGCACGTTCACTTCTTGGAAAAACGCGAATAAAAATTTCAGGAGGAACTTTTCCATCTACCATCCTATTTAAATGCGTACTTAGATTGACTCTGTATTTACCAGGACTTCCGTCAGCAGCGAATAAAGGATTTCCGCCGACTAACTTGAAAACTTCTTCTCCAGCAACCAATACATCAGAGGTAACAACATAATTTCCTGCCGTATTTTTGTAGAACAAAATAATCTGCGAGGCTGGTGGAAAAAAGGTAGTATTATCTTCTTTAAGTGATTCAATATGCAGCTCCAACTCTGCAAAATTGATTATTTTTCCTTTCAATTTGGTAATTTCCGGAATTCTTATAGCACCTAAAACACCAGCCATAGATTGGGTATAAATAGGCGAAGCATCCGTTGAAAAAGGTTTATCCAGTGTAGATTTA
This sequence comes from Bacteroidota bacterium, assembly GCA_017858735.1. Taxonomy (GTDB): domain Bacteria; phylum Bacteroidota; class Bacteroidia; order Chitinophagales; family Saprospiraceae; genus BJGN01. Next base: position 52,574 of record JAFMBH010000007.1, on the reverse strand, counting down.
AGTTTTGACGTCGATAAATCGTGACTAAACGAAGATAATTTAGCAGAATAGCCGTTGGTCACATACTGAAATTGCCCCGGAGTAGTAGAACCATTAAAATAAAAATATAAGCCCGCATAATTACTTTGAAGATTTATTCCTACTATAGACTGTGCATTATCCGCAGGCTTCAGAACGGCCCCCTTAAAAAGTTTAAAGAAATCGGCATCAGAAATATAGTTTGTACTATCAGCCTGAGCAAATGGCTTTAAAAAAGTAGTCTTATTTATAGGTATTCTAATCTGTGGAAATCTCAAGGTATCAATGGTTCCCTGGCGATAATCAAAAACCTGGGTGGATGCAAAAGTTGGCGTAACGGTAACAGTGCCTATAGGTAATGCTTCTGTCGCAAAATTAGTATTTGAATTGTAGGTATTTGTCCTATCCATCTGCTCTGCCAAAGGATAAATATTAAAGGTGATAGGCGCTGATAAATTTCCATAAAAAGCGGTGGTATCATAAGGTAACACCCAAACAATAGAATCAACCTCCTTACCCTTAAAATCATAAAAAAGTCCTTGTTGCGGTAATACCTGCATATAAATAGAAGCATCAGATTTACCAAAAATAGGATCATTCAAACGTCCACATAAATAGGCACTTGCTGCAGTGAATGGAGAATAAACTTCGACTAAATCACCTGATACCGTAGTTGACTCTACAAGCAGGGTATCTGAAAATCCAACTTTTGTAGTATCTTCCGATAAAAGATCCAAGCCAAATGAAGTAGAATCATTACAAGCACCTAACAAAAGGGCAAAGACTGAAAAGAGGGCAAATTCCCTGAAATATTTCATAATACTAAACTTAATACAATTCGTTAATAGGAAAAAAGAGGTAAAAAAGATACTCAGGGTTGTTTAATGATCTAATTTTCTTCCTCCAGAAGAATTGACCTATAAAAATCAGGAATACCTGAAAATAAATCCTCTCCTTCCATTTTTAACAAAGGCTTATCCTTAATTTCGTCAATGGCACTTTGAAGAAACTCATTAAGCAATTCCTCCGCTTGAATTACAGCATCAGCGTAAACTATTGCCCCCTGATGCAAAACAATATCATCACCGTAGCGAAAAGCCGAAAGATCAGCCTCTTGCAAATTATTGATACTTGCCTTTGTAAAAAATTTAGTGTCAAATGATTTCTCTAAGGTATCTTTAAATACTGAATAAATCACCTTCACTTTACTGAACAGAGGGTCATTTTTGTAAGCAGTTTTAAGGTAAAATGGAACCAGACTGGTCATCCATCCCTGGCAATGAACGATATCAGGTGACCAACCAAATTTCCTTACCGTTTCAATGACCCCTTTACAGAAGAAAATCATTCTGTCAGAGTTATCATCATATTCAACTTCTTTTACATCGTGGAAAATTTCCCTGCCCTTGAAGAAATCGTCATTATCTAAAAAATATACCTGCATTCGGATATCCGGAAGGGAGGCAACTTTTATAATCAATGGAAAATCATCATCATCAACGATAATATTCATACCAGATAAGCGGACTACTTCATGTAATCTATGTCTGCGCTCATTAATACATCCAAATTTAGGCATTAAAACCCTTACCTCCATCCCCTTTTCCTGAAGGTATTGCGGCAACTTCCTGGAAAGTTTGGCAATTTCAGAACCAAGTGTATAAGGTTCCATTTCTTGGGTTACAATCAAGACTTTTATTTTACCCATTGACTTACTTTTGTACTATTCTATTAGGGAAGATTTCCAAAATAATTTACAAAAGTACGAAAATTTTACGACAAATAGGAAAAATAACAACATAACAATGCCTTCCTTTTAGCTATTCCATTATATTTGCCTTTTGTCTGTTGTCAATAGCCAATTTAAGATACCCGTTTTGTATGAAAAAGACATTGTTGACCGGTCTGCAATTGGTCCTTTTTTTCGCTTTTGGATTCCTTTTGCTTTGGCTTTTGTATAATAATCAACAGCAGGCCTATCTGGAAGATTGTGCATTAAAAAATATTCCAGCCGCTCAATGTAGCCTTTGGGATAAATTGAAAAATGATTTCTCTGGGGTCAATTATCTTTGGATTTACGCAAGCCTTTTTTGTTACGGCATTTCAAATCTTAGCAGAGCCATACGTTGGAAAATGCTGTTACACCCCATGGGGTATCACCCAAAATTGAGCAATGCGTTTTTCACTACCATAGTTGGCTATCTTGCAAATTTAGCCCTTCCCCGATTTGGAGAAGTTGCCAGAGCCGGATCTATCGCCAAATATGAGAGAATCCCTGTAGAAAAAGCTATTGGTACTATTGTCGTGGACAGAATTGCTGATCTTTTCATGATTTTAGCCATTACCTTACTAGGGTTTATCATCGAATTTGATAAAATTTCAGCCATCGCCATAAAATATATTAATCCCAATGAACGCTTTGGGGAGAAAATGGGCTTAGTTGTTTTCTTACTTTCAGCAATGATTATAATGACTTTGTTAGCCTGGAAATTTAGAAAAAAAATGAGTACCTGGTCTATTTTTAATACCATCCGACATCTCTTCGACGGTTTTGTCAGTGGGCTAAAAAGCATAAAAGAAATTCCCAGTAAACGTAGGTTTTTGTTACATACTGTCATCATTTGGACTATGTATTTTTTAATGACATACCTTACCCTGCTTTCCTTCCACGTTACAGAAAATTTGACAGTATCGGCTGCATTATTTGTTTTTATACTGGGTGGTTGGGGCATTGTAGTACCTTCTCCGGGCGGGATGGGAACCTACCATTTTATGACCCAAATTGGCCTTGCCGTGTATGGTATTAGCCTTGAAGATGGTTTTTCATGGGCTAATATTTCCTTTTTCACTATTCAAATTGGAGGTACTCTGCTGTTCGGTGCTATTTCGCTCATCTGCCTTCCCCTAATAAATAGAGGTTATAAGCCAACGGTCACCTTATAAAAATGAATGTAAAGGAAAACATTGAAAATAAAATAATGACCCATTTGGAAGATGCGCTCGACATTATTTCCACCTGGAAGAAAAACAAAGAAAAAATAGTATTTACCAACGGGTGTTTCGATCTTTTCCATGCCGGGCACGCCCATTCATTAGCCTATGCTGCTAAGTATGGAACAAAACTAATTGTTGGCCTGAATGACGATTCCTCTGTACATAAATTAAAAGGAAAAAACCGGCCATTTAACAATTTCAGTTCAAGGGCTTTTGTTTTGGCCTCCCTTCAAGCCGTCGATCTGGTCATTCCCTTCTCTGAATTAAACCCTGAACATTTAATTCGGACCATTATCCCTGATGTTCTCGCAAAAGGCAGCGATTATTCCATTGAAAATATAGTTGGTGCAGCTTTTGTTTTGGAAAATAAGGGCGAAGTGGTGCGAATTCCTCTGTTACCCGATATATCGACCACAAAAATTGCCGATTTTATGATTAAAAAAAATACCCCGGATGCAAACTAAAATACAAGATGTTATTCGTGTTCTTTCTTCCCATGCTCCTTTAAGCTGGCAGGAAGATTATGATAATTGTGGGCTATTAGTTGGCGACCATCAAACCGTCATAACGGGTATTACGACCTGCCTGGACGTGACCCTCGAAGTTATTAATGAAACGATTCAAAATGGAGCCAATTTGATCGTTTCGCACCACCCTATCATTTTTAAGCCATTAAAAAAATTATCACAAGGAGGTTTTGTTGAAAATATTCTTCTTAAAGCCATAAAAAATGACATCGCTATTTATGTTATTCATACCAATCTGGATAACGCCTATCACAGAGGCATAAATGAAACTTTAGCGAAAATCATAGGGCTTAATAATAGATCCATTCTGCAAGAAAAACAGGGCTTGTTATCACAGCTTCAATGTGTCCTTTCAGAGAATGAAGCAAATACAATACTGCCTCAATTAAATTTACTGAAGCCTCATTCTTTTTCTTATCAGGCCGGAATAGTAAATATGTCAGAAGGTAAATTGTCAATGGTTCTTCTTAATCATCAACTTTCCGAAGCATGTCAAATGATTGATTCATCCACAGGAAAAAATCCTTTTAAAGAAATTACAGAGGTAAAAAATACTTCTCACCTGGTTGGTGCAGGTATGGTTGGATATCTCGATCAGCCAATATCCCCTGTTGATTTCTTAGATTTATTAAAAAACGTATTATCTCTCAAAGTTATTAAACATACTTTTCTTTGCAAGGATAAAATTCATAAGGTAGCAATCTGTGGCGGGAGTGGGAGCTTTTTATTACCTGACGCTATTCGGGCACAAGCTGATATATTTGTTACTTCCGATTACAAATACCACCAGTTTCAGGAGGCAAATAATAAAATTATAATCGCCGATATTGGTCATTATGAATCAGAAGTATGTGCCATTAACTTAATAAAGCAAATTATTTCTGAAAAATTTACTAATTTTGCCACTCGGTCAACAACCGTAGTTACCAATCCGGTGTATTATCACCAATAATTTCGAATCTATCATAAACCTGCCCAACATGGCCGTTGAAAAAACAGTAGCTGAAAAGTTGAAAATGCTCTACGAGCTTCAACAAATAGACTCTAAAATAGACCAGATTGCCGTACTTAGAGGCGAATTACCCATAGAGGTAAGCGACTTGGAAGATGAAATCGTCGGCCTTGATACGCGTATCGAAAAAGCAAAGACCATTGTAGAAGAGCATGTTCGCAATGCAGCTCAATATGATGCCTCAATAAAAGAATCTGAAAGTTTGATTGCCCGCTACCAAACGCAGCTTGATAACGTAAAAAATAATAGAGAATTTGAAGCCCTTACCAAAGAGTTAGAACTTCAAAAACTTGAAATTCAGCTATCTGAAAGAAGAAAAAAGAATGTTGTCATCGAAATTGAAAATAAAAAAGAAGCCCTGACCACCAGCATTTCAAAAAGAGATGTAAAACAAAAGGAATTAGAGCAGAAAAAAATTGAACTCGACGACATTATAGCTAAAACAAATGACGAAGAAAATGCTCTTCGTAAACGCTCTGTTAAAGCTAGAAATGGTATCGAAGAAAGATTGTTAAAGTCTTATGACAAAATAAGAAAATCCTATAGAAATGGTCTCGCTGTAGTAACTATTCAAAGAGATTCCTGTGGAGGTTGTTTCAATAAAATTCCACCACAGGTGAAACTAGAGATTTTTACTTGTAAAAATATTATGGCTTGTGAGCATTGTGGCAGAATTTTAGTAGATGAGTTCACCGTAGAAATGAATTCTAAAGAAGCCAGCGCTAAAGCTTAAGTTTTTTATCTATTTATAGTTTTCCTGACAGGGATATAAAACATAGATTTACGTCGTGTTTTATATCCCTGTTGTTGTTTTACCAATATAATTGAATGATTTCACCTTATTTTAATCCAAAAGAATTATATTTAGTAACTTAATAACCTAAAAAGCAAAAAATGAAAAAAATAATGCTCCTCCTCTGGATCGTATTCAGTGTAAATATGACGATGAATGCCCAGTGGGTAAAGTTGTTCGAAGGTGAACATTTAAAAGCATGGAAAGCAAGCGAAAATCCTGAAACTTTCAATCTTACAGAAGGAGCCTTAACCGTTCATGGCCCCAGAGCTCACCTTTTTTACGACGGGCCTCTTGCAAATCATAATTTTAAAGATTTTGAATTAAAGGTGCAGATTATGACTTTTCCTCAAGCAAATTCTGGTCTTTATATTCATACCGAGTTTTTGGAAAAAGCATGGCCGGCAAAAGGGTATGAAATACAAGTTAATAATTCCCAAAGTGACTGGAGGAGAACGGCAAGTCTATACAATATAGTGGATGTTGCTGAAGTAAATACCCCTGACAATGAATGGTTTGAACTACATGTAACCGTTAAGGGAAAACGAATCATAACTCAAATAAATGGCGTTACTATCGTTGATTATACCGAACCTAAAACACCTCTGAGAAAAGAAGGACAACTTCAAAGAATTTTAAGTAGTGGAACCATTGCTATTCAAGGCCATGACCCCAATAGCAAGGTTAATTATAAGAACTTAATGGTCAAAATAAATTAACATAACCTGATTTTTTAAAAAATCACGCTGATACGAACAAAAAAGGGCGAAATGAAATCCATTTCGCCCTTTTTTGTATTTCTTAAAGTATAATTTTATTATTTCGTTGCAGGAACAACCAACATTTTTGTTCTTACAAGCGCTGTAATATCTTCTGAATCAGGGGTAAACAAAAGAGCATTAAAAGAACTCGTATCAAAAACCATAACGAATTTGTTTTCTGTACAAACCTCTTTAATTTTTGCCGTTATTTTGTCCACAATAGGTTTTAACAGTTCCTCTCTTTTTATCTGTAGTTTCTGCTGTATTTGTTGCTCAAAAGCCTGAATTACTTCTTGCTCTTTTTGAAGTAACTCCTGTTGCTCTTTTTCCTTTATTGGGGCAAGATTACCAGATTGCTGCTCCTTCATAAAGGCAATATAATTATTTTTAAATTTCTCAGCCATAGCCTGTACCTCAGCTACCAGGGTGTTTTGGTATTCCTCCAAATCAATGTCTGCCTTGCGGGTGTCCGTTAATGAAGTCAAAAAAGCATTGAAGTTCATGTGTCCATAACGCTGAGCGTTTAGTCCAACAGAGGAAACTATAAGTAGGGAAAACAAAAATATTCTGATCATCGTCATTTGTTTTTAATAATAACGACAAAAATAATCGATATCTTTTGAATTATGCCATAATTTATGAAAGATTAATTTTTTAAATCAATATTCTATCTAAAATCATCCTTTTTTAGATAAAATACCTAAAAAAATTCAACTTATTTCAAGCCTTGCTTAAACGCATTAACCCTTAGAATAAACATTTTCAAATTTTTAGGTACATCTTAGTTTGTGTGCTACCATTTGAAAGGGTAACAACCACAAGATAGGTTCCTTTTGGCAATGTAAAGGGCAAAGAGACAAAATTATCCCTCTTATTAATAAATCCTCTAAAAACATTTTTTTCGCCAAACCAAACAGAAACCTCGCCATTTTCTGAAATACCATTTAAATAAAAACGACCATCTCCTGGATTTGGGAATAAATTAAATGGGGGAACCTCCCATTTCTCTGCAAGTCGGGTGACCGTTAAAGGGATAATACCCAAAAACCCACTATAGTTAGAAGAAAAAGGTAAATTGATGTTTGCTATGGATACTTTCCCGCGATAGGCCCCGGAAAATAGCAAAAAACGACCGTCAAATTGCCTGAACTGCGAAGGGAAGGCAGTTCCGTCCCCCGAAAATGTTAACATATTCTGAGGCTTTCCGTCTTCTGAAGTCCACGTTGAAATAAAGGAATGAAAGGATGAAAATGTCTCCGTAGAGGCACCCTGCCAACGTAGTTTCCCTAAAGAATAACCGCTTAACCAAACATTTCCGTCGGTTTTGTAAACAGCTAAAGGAGCCTGGACATTCTCACCACCTAACGTGGTAGCCCATTGTACATTTCCTCCAAAAGCTATTTTTAATAAAAAAATATCTGATAATCCGTCTTGTGATTGTAAGGTTGTATTCTCCCCTATTTTCATTACCCCCGCAAGAGAACCGGACAGATAAATATCACCACTTTTAACATCCATAAAGGAGGTAAGTAATCTTTGCTCATAAACACCCCCAAATTTTACCAGTTTTTCTGCCCTTAAATCCTCTCTTCGCAGATACACTAAGAAAACATCCCAATCGCGGGTTGAAGCTTCAACAGATAGTGAATCGACTAAAACATCTCGATCAAAATTACCTCCAATACCTATTGAATTTCCGCGTACAAATAAAGAAATGGCTTGCATTTGATTGTTTGGGAAGCTACCTGAAAAAGCCTTCAATTGTTTTACTTTTCCTGTATTCAGAGAAAATATTCCTGTAAAAACCGATGATTCACCTGTACCATAAAGGGTTTGACCATTATCAAAAGTTATATTATCTTGAAAACTTCCACATAAAATAAGTTCATTAGCAGCTTCGTCCAAGTGCATTTGACCCCAATCTTGCCAGCTACTACCTTGAAAAAGAGAGATCCATAATAAGTCACCGTTCTCATTTATTCTGGCTATAAAAATAGCTTTTGAATTTCCCTCTGTTGTAAATATTTTTTCGTTTATCTGTATTCGTTCTGTAAAACTTCCCGACAAAATAATATCACCATTTGCCAGATTTTTTGCATCGAACAAAACATCATTTCTCGCACCTCCCCAAGAGAGTAAGACCTTGAACCGACCTTGCATCCATTTGCCTAAAAACAGATCATTTTCGCCAGCCGACGTCCACACCCTATTCATATCATTCCAGGAACCTCTGTAATTACCCGCCATCAGTGTGTCGCCACCCGTATTTTTAAAAAACGACATCACCTCAATGTCCCCTTTGATAGACATTTGATAAGGTATATCAAGAACCTGTGCGGTGGCTGAATTATATTTTATACATAGGATCAGTGTGATAACAGATATAAATCTTAAAAATTGCTGTAATTTGCTGTCCATAATTTAATTTAATTCAATGTTCAATATAGTTAAAATGGAAAAAGGCCTAAGCAAGTTTATTTTACTGGCTATATTATTTTTATATGGTTGTAAAAATAAAGATAAGCCATTTGACGAAGTATCTCTGTCTAATTTTGACTATACCCTTAAAAACATGAACGAGGCTATCGGAAATACCCCTGACGAAGATAGTTTATACCTTGTCAGAGGTAGTTTTTACCTTGAAAATGAAAAATTTGAGGAGGCAGTTCTTGATTTTATGCAAGCGTGGAAATTAGATTCAACCCATCCGAAAGCCCTTCATAAGCTATCTGACACCTATTTGGCCTATTTTAAATCTTATGAAGCACTTCAAATTTTAATAAAAGCTGGGGAAAAATTTCCCAGTTCAGCACCAACCATGAGGCATCTTGCCAAACTTCAGCTTATTCTAAAACAATATAACGAAGGATTCAAATCGTTGGAAAAAGCAAGAAATATTGGAGAGGGTATGCCGGAAACCGCTTTTTTAACGGGTATATTTTTCAAAGAAACAGGTGATACCGCCAGAGCCATAAATAGTTTACAGGAGGCGATAGAAGGGGATGCGGACATTGAAGATGCATGGATTATTTTAGGTCAGCTTCAAGAGGCGAAGGGAAATACTATAGCAAAAAAATACTATGAGACAGCCCTCCAGAGGAATCCTTCCAATAAACAGGCCTTAATGGCCAAGGCTAATTTTCTGGCTAAAAATAATGATCTACTATCCGCTCTTCGTATTTTCAAGAAATTGCAAAGTATTGAACCCGAAAATGCAGATCCCTTTTTCAATGCAGGCTTAATCTTTCTTGATGTAGATTCCATTGAACAGGCAGCAAGCCAGTTTGACCAGGCCATTTCGTTGAATCCACTCCTCATTGAAGGCCAATTTTATTGCGGATTAAGTGCTGAATGGTTAGGAGATAATGAAAAAGCGAAAAAACATTACCAGCTAGCCCTTCGATTAGCCCCTGATTACAAAGATGCAAAAGATGGATTGGTACGATTAAATAAATAAGATGGCCATTTACACCATAGACCTTGAAAAATATCGTATATTGGAATAAATAATAAATTATGAAATTAACCTTTTGTGGTGGTGTTCAGGACGTAACCGGGAGTAGTCATTTGGTTACGCTGGACAGTGGGTTTACCATTTTATTGGATTGTGGTTTATACCAGGGAAATCGCCCCGATATGGAAAATTTCAATCAGGAATGGCTGTTCGACCCTCAATCTATCGATTGCCTTATACTTTCCCATGCCCATATTGATCATTGCGGAAGAATTCCAAAATTAGTAAAGGACGGATTTAAAGGTAACATATATTGCACTCATGCCACGCGTGATCTTGCTCATATTCTATTATTGGATAGCGCCTTCATTCAAGAAAAAGATGCTGAGTTTTTTCATAAGAAAAGATCTCGGAATGCTGGATATCAAGATCGTGATTTTCATGAGCCTTTGTATAGAGGCAAAGATGTACCTATAGCTTTAGAACTATTTGTAACCGTTGGTTACGACCGTTGGATAAACATCAATGAACAGGTTTCTTTTCAATTTTCCGATGCTGGACATATTCTCGGAAGTGCCGGAGTAACTCTGCGTATTATTGAAAATAAAGAGGAAAAATTATTAGGCTTTACTGGAGATATTGGCAGACCTGAAAGACCTATTTTAAGAAACCCTAAACCTTTACCTCCTGTTGATTTCTTGATATCTGAATCAACCTACGGCAATAAAGAACACGACGCTAATCCTAAGGAAAGAGAAAGATTTCTTCAGATTTTAACTGAAACCTGTGTTGAAAAGGGAGGAAAAGTAATTATCCCTGCTTTTAGTGTCGGAAGAACTCAGGAACTCTTATTCATCCTGGATCAGCTGGAAAATGAAGGAAAATTGCCCCAGGTACCTGTATTTGTCGATAGTCCTTTGGCAGTAAATGCAACGATGGTTTATGCCTCTCATCCCGAATGTTTCGATGAGGATTTGACTGAATATTTACTCCTTGACGATAATCCGTTTGGTTTCAAAAGGCTAAAATACTTGCGCAAGCAGTCCGATTCAATGGCTTTAAATGAACTGAAAGGGCCTGCGATTATTATTAGTGCCTCAGGAATGATTAATGCTGGAAGGGTAAAGCACCATGTGGCACACAATATTGAAAATCCAAATAATACTATTTTGATTGTTGGATATTGCTCCCCTTTTACGCCAGGTGGAAAGTTACGGGCTGGCGACAAAAGCATTTACTTATTGGGACGTAAAATGGAAGTTAGAGCCAATGTTGAAATTCTGGACTCTTTTTCCGCCCATGGCGATAAACTAGAAATGCTTGATTATTTAAAAAACCAGAAAGGTCACTTGAAAAAATTATTCCTTGTCCACGGAGAACATAAGGCTAAGAAAGCCTTTTCAACACTGCTTCACCAATATGGATTGCCTGAAGCCGTGATCCCTTCGTCAGGTCAGGAATTTGTACTATAAAAAAGACCTATTTGGAAGTTTGAATTTTATTAAGGAGTAACTGAGCCTTAATAAGAAAATCAGCGTGATGATTATTCCACTCGTTATATATCATCATAAGTCTTGCAGCATCCCAGGCGGCAGATTTAGGTACAATTTGTCTGGCAGCAATGGGATGAAGCCAATATTCAAGATTGTTACTTTTTAAATGCGATTTGTCTAACCTGTAATTTATAATAACAGATAATTTGTTTAGTGAAAACAAATATTCAGTGGTTTTATTTAACTCTTTTTGTAAATCTATTACATTCCAGCCTGAGAAATCAGCGCCACAACGTTCACAAAGAAAAAGATCGCGACGACCATCAAATACTACAAGATCATCAAACTCATATTTATGAAAATTCTTCTCAAGAAAGTTTCTAATATGGAGTTTAGCGTTTTTTAATTTATTAAATTCAAAGAAAAGCTTATCCTCTGATAACTTAAAATTTTCATCGAATGGCCTGGATAGACCGGTATTTAGATTGAATACCTCCTTATTTCTTGACAGCGTATGCCCCAATTCATTTACTTCAGAATAGACATTCACAATATCAACGGGAGCGTTATTAATCCAACTTTCCAGAAAAAGTTTTTTAGATCCAATTTCGAAAACTAAAAAAGCAATTTCACTAATAGCATAAAAATTGGGATATCCACCGTAGATATTACCATATTTGAGTTCCAAAAAGGCTATATTCCTATTCACTTTTTGTGTGTATTCTGGGTTTCGGATTTACCAAGAACACCTTGAGAAAAACCGGGAAAAAATTTTCGATTGCAATATAGTGTAAAAAGGTAAATAAATTATACAAGTTTTACTTTAAATATTTTCTAAAAAAATCAATTTATTTGATTATCAATCCCTTAAAATATTATCCGATGATAATGTGTAAAGAAAGAATCATGGGAACTCAACGGGAAAAGCATTCATTTTCCTGACTACTACCATTGTTTTGACTGATAGGGATAGCGGATTTTATATTGATCCTTGACGAGACCCAGTAATCTTTGTCGAAAAACATCCATATTTTCCTTTTTTTCAGCAGAAATAAGGAGAGGTTCAATGAGTTCCCCCTGTAACCATTTATTTAACATACTGGAAACGACCTCCGTTTTACCTTCCTCGTCGAGAAGTTCGTCAAAATATTTTTCGCGATAGAGATCAAATTTATTAAGAATGAGCCAGGTTGGCTTTTCTGCAACGCCAAGATCAAGCAAGGTCTGATTTACTGTACGTATATGATCTTCATGCTGAGGATGGGCGATATCGACCACATGAAGAAGAATATCACTTTCCCTTACTTCGTCCAGTGTGGATTTAAAACTTTCAACCAGATGGTGGGGTAACTTTCTTATAAAACCAACGGTATCAGACAATAAAAAAGGAACATCTTCCAATACAACTTTTCGAACAGTAGTATCGAGGGTTGCAAAAAGTTTATTTTCGGCAAACACATCTGATTTACTCAGTAAATTCATCAGGGTTGACTTGCCTACATTGGTATAACCTACGAGGGCTACGCGAATAAGATCTCCGCGACTTTTACGTTGAGTTTCATTTTGCAAAGAAATTTTCTCCAGTTTCTTTCTAAGCAAAGTAACTTTATCTCTAACGATACGACGGTCTGTTTCAATTTCCTTTTCACCGGGACCTCTCATGCCGATACCCCCTTTTTGCCTTTCCAAATGCGTCCAAAGTCCTCTTAATCTGGGCAATAGATACTGCATTTGAGCCAATTCAACCTGGGTTTTTGCTTGAGCCGTTTGTGCCCTTGACGCAAAAATATCCAGAATCAAGGTAGAACGATCAATGATTTTTACTTTCAGGAAAGCCTCCAGGATATTGACCTGTTTGCCTGTAAGATCATCGTCAAAAATGACCATATTTACATTTTCGTGACTTTGGACATAGGCTTGAATTTCCTCTAATTTACCCTTTCCGATAAACGTTTTACTATCGGGATGAATCAATTTTTGAGTAAAACGCTTTAGACAAGTCGCACCTGCAGTGAGGGCTAAAAAGGCTAATTCGTCTAAATATTCATTTACTTGCTCCTCCGTTTCTCCTTTTTGGATTAGTCCCACTAAAACGGCAAATTCCGGTTCTAAAAGAACACCTTTTTGAGCCTTTTCCCCAACATTCCAACCATTACTCATATTAGCTTAATTATTGTATCCAATCAGAAGGATTAAGTCTCTGCTTTTCCTTCCATAATTCAAAATGAATCTCAGGTTTTTCATCACCTAAAGACCCAATGGATTGATTAACCGACAGCACATCCCCCCTTTTAACACTAATCGTCTCCATATTGGCATATACGGTATAAAAATTATCGTGTTGTACAATCACTGTATATTGGTAGCCAGGAACGACTTGGGTACCGACCACTTTTCCTGGGAATACAACTTTGACAGATGCTTTTGGAGAGGTTAGTATATCAATTCCATTATTCACTGTTTTCACATCTTTAAAATCAGGGTGTTGTTGCGTACCAAAGGATTTGACTACCTGTCCGTTCTCGACCGGCCAGGGAAGACTTCCTTTTGCCTGTTGAAAATGAGACGCGGTTGAGGCAGGCATTGATTTTTTATCCGATTTTGGCGCTATTACATTCCTTTTAGCTATCGCCTCCATCTCTGTTCGAATCACCCTTTCTATGGAATTATCCAATTTAAGTCTTTGCCGCAACTGATCTTCCAATGAGGTAGCTAATTTCTGTTCATTATCCTTTAGCGTGGTCAATACCTTATTTTTGACCTTCATTTCCTGCCCTAACTGTTGTTCTTGTCCCTTTATTGCCAGCATGATAGATTCTTTTTCTGCCAATGAGGCGGTAAGCTGAACCGTTTTCTTTTTCAAAGTTGTTTGCGTAGCATGAATTAAGGAAACCTGTCTTCGCCGATAACTTTCGTATTGTTTTACCAGCACAAAGCGTTTATAAAATTGATTTAGATTTTCAGCTGAAAACAGAAAAGCATCCAGATTTCGATTTAACTTATTTCTCAAAGCTGCCCTCACCATTTGCTTGTATTCGATCTGTAAACGATCGATATCTAACTGAAGAGATGCCAGAACGTCTCTCGTTCGATATATTCTCGACTCCGTGTAAATAATTTCACTTTTAAGATTATTTACCAGTTGTTGCCTGTTCAATACCTGTGTTTGAAGATTAAGATAGTGTTGTAGAGATTTTTCCTTATCCTCTCTGGTTTGTTGAAGTTCCCTGGTTGTTTGTTCAATATTTTTCAACAAATCCTTCCTTCGTTCCTCTAATTCCTTTCGCGATTGACTGTAGGCAGGAACGATTAAGGCGAATAAAAAAAGAAAATTAATAGCTACCAGAATACCTTTGCGGGATATCGAAGCGAAGGCTGACAGGCAAATTGAATTGAACCTGATTGAATGATAGAACGACATGTAGGTTTCCAGTTTCGGCACTTTGTATATTCAAATCACGAAAATAAGAAAATTGTTGCTTGCTTTCTAATGCTTTATAATCTCCAAACTTCATTTTAAAGTATTTGTTGCTTGAAGGCTGATTCCAATCTATAGCAGAAATCCTTTTATTATTAAAATCCCAGCCTAAAGACAAGGTACCATTATCCATTGATTTTTGCAACTGCCACTCAAATGATTCTTTATTAGTCACCGTAAAATCAGATATATCGTCTAAAGGAGCGTTTCCCAAAAGGAGTGCCTGAAGATGTAAAAAATCGCCGGGCAGCTGGTATTTTTCCTTAATAAAAGAGATAGGATGAGCTTCAAACACATTATTGAGCCTGTTTAAGTAAAAAAAAGAATCTTTTAAAATCAGCGCTCTACCCACTTCAAACCCTAATTTTCGCAAGGAAACCCAAATGGCACTATCCCTGCGTATTCTAATAATGCCTTGACCGCTCAAATTTGAATCTTCTGATGCCATTTGCAGCTGACATTTTCCTTCCATCCACTCTGGAGCGAATATTGCTTTTTTAAGAAATAAAGAAGGGTTATCATCTTCAACTAATGCTCCCTTTTCAATAATTTTAGGTGAGCAGGAAAGAATGGCAAAAAGCAGAAAAGAAGACAAAACTATTTTATACATTTTACTAAAACTTACTCAATTTTAAGGACAAACTTTCTCCTGTGTTACCCAATTCCAGTGATTTTTTGTATGCATTTTGGGCCTCCAATGTATTATTTGCAGAAAGATATGCGTCTCCCCTATGTTCGAAAAATAGCGGTGTTCCCCATTTTGCCCCCTCATCGAATAACTTTAATGCCATATCAGGTTGATTGGCTTTAAATGCAGCATAAGCTTTGGCATGTAAGACAAGCGCCTCATTATACCTGTCATCCGGACCATTATTTGTTAAAGGCAGAGGCATTTCACCCCCTGATAAAATTTGCAGCGCCCAGAGGTAAGATTTTTTTTCTTTTCCCTTTAACGATAGAAAAATATCATTTGCAGCTACTTTTTCACCTTGTAGCGATAGGGAGAGCGCTTTTAAAGCCATTAAATGGTTGGCAAGCTGTTCATCTCTGGAGCTTTGAAGAAAAGCCTCCTCCATTAAAGGTAGGGCTTCCGCCGTTTTACCCTGAAATACATAACCGTAAGCTGCATAAAAAGGAATCTTTGGGTTATTAGGAAAAATATCCCAGGCAAACAAAGCTTCTTTAGTTAAGGAAACAGATTGACCGGTAGTCCAAAGGAGATGCAAATAATTTTCCCAAACGAAAAAAATAGATTCTTCCTTTTTTAGCGCAGCTTTATACTTCATCACCGCCTTATCAACTACCCCCATGATACGATAAATTTCAGCCTGTAGCGCCAAAGGAGCGGCATCAGAAGGATGTGCAGCTTCCATTGAAGCACAAAGAATTAATAATTGTTCCTTCAGAGAAATGTCTTTAGAAATAACCAGTTTATCAATTTCAGGCATCAATCGAGCCCTTTTCTTTTCGGTATCAATTTGATTATCAGAAAAAAATAAATTTAGCGATAAAAGCGAAGTGGTTGTTGCATTATTTTCAAGTTGACTGAGCTCAAATTTTGCGCGGGAGGCATCAGGCTGTAAGGTCAATAATTGTTTTAAAATTTTTGAGGCTCCTTCTGTATCATTGTGTTTAATAAAATAATCTGAAGCCAGGTAAAAATGATTCTCTTCCGAAGGAAACAAACTAATCAGGCTAATCAGTTCCTTTTTTGCCTTTGGAATATTGCCCGATAAATGGAATAACTCTTGTCGTTGAATGATCGTCTTAGGAGAAACACCCCAGGTAGATTCCAACAAATCTAACACTTTAAATGCAGCATTCCAGTCACTGGCTTTTTGATGACAAAAAATCAATGACTGATAAAAATCAACTCCTTTGGGATCCAGCGTGATACATTTTTGTAACACGGGAATGGCTAAAATATATTGATTATTTTGTAGATAAAGGTTAGCTAATTTCTGTTGAAACCAAAGATTGTCAGGTGATTTTTTAGTGGCTGAAAGAGCGTAAGAAATAGCTTTTTCCCACTGAGAACTATCCTGATAAATCAATGCCAGATAATAGTCAGCCAAATCATTTGACGGATAATCCTTCAACAATTTCTGATAAATAGCTACTGCCTTATCTGTATTGCGTAAAAATTTCTCTTTAGCGCCGTCGATTAAAGCCGTTTCCACCAATAAATCATTCGCAGAAACCTGCACTGATTGCCCCATTACCGCAAGACTTAACGACAAGAAAGAAAGACAAAACCAGATGATTTTCATGAAAAAATTTAAAGATGATTACTCAATAACGGTAATTTTAAGCATATTCGTGCGGTGTTTTCTCATCAACGGCATGGTACCTGTATTCACCACGACATCACCTTTTTGAAGGACAGATTTTTCTTTTAACAAATCGACTACATCCTGAATGGTGTCATCAGTGGTAGCATAACGATCATAATAAAAACACTCGACGCCCCATACGAGACTTAGCGTGGCAAGCATGTGAATTTTATCGCAAAAAATATACGTTTTGATATTGATATCTGGTCTAAAACTTGATACCTTGAAAGCTGTATAACCTGAACTGGTCATACCAATAATAGCGGTAGCTTTGATACTTTCAGCGGTATGAACGGCCTGCTGACAGACAACATCAGAAAGGAAAGTGCGTGAATTTTCAGAGGGAACTGGTCTTTTGTCTCCAATTTCGAATACTTTTTCTGCCTCCTGAATAATTCTAACCATCGCTTCAACCACTTTAATGGGATGTCTTCCAACGGAGGTCTCTGCACTCAACATAACGGCATCGGCGCCATCAAAAACAGCATTAGCGACATCGGTAGCCTCAGCGCGCGTTGGTGAAGGATTAGTAATCATGGAATCCATCATCTGGGTAGCCACAATAACAGGTCTGGATCTACGAATACACTTTTGGATAATTGTTTTTTGAACAACAGGCACTTGCTCGATAGGAATTTCGATGCCAAGGTCTCCGCGGGCCACCATAATGGCATTAGAAGCCTTAATAATTTTATCAATTTTTTCAACAGCCTCAGGTTTCTCAATTTTAGAGATAATTTTAGCCGGGTGATTTTTAGCGTCGATTTTGGCTCTTAATTCCTTAACATCTTTAGCTGAACGGACGAAAGAAAGGGCGATCCAATTAACTGGCTGCGTAAGAATAAATTCCAGATCGATAAGATCCTTTTCGGGTAAAGACGGGAGCGAAATTTTTGTGTTGGGAAGATTCACGCCTTTATTTGAGGACAAAACGCCACCAAATAGTGTAACTAATCTAACCGTATCTTTAAAATTTGTTTCTATTACTTCGAAAACCAGTTTACCGTCATCTACGAGAACTTTTTCCCCTACCTTAACATCGGAGGCAAAATCCTGATAACTCATGTAAATAGCGTCCCTGGTGCCGATACAAGGTTTATTAATCAGCGTAATAATGTCACCTTCTGCAAGTTCCAACGCATTATTTTCAATTTGACCAACCCTAAGTTTTGGTCCCTGAAGGTCGGCAAGAATACCAATATGATAGCCAAATTTTTCATTTAACTCCGTAATACGTTGAATCACTTCAAGATGTTCATTGTGTCGACTATGAGAAAAGTTGAGTCGAAAAATATTCACCCCAGCATCGGCTAAGGCGCGAAGATTCTCAATGGAGCTACAAGCAGGACCAACGGTAGCTACTATCTTTGTGTTTTTGTTAACTTTGTTATGCATTTTTTGGGTATATCACATTTAACACTCTAATAAATGTAAGGGCGAAATAAGCAATAATATTGCAAAAAGGGGTTAAAAAATCTGAAAATTTAAAAGAAAGAACGCATTAAATCAAAAAAATAATAAAAAACTTTGATTTTACAGGTAGTTCTGCTTTACTTTGCAAATTATTTTAATAAACCACTAATAATTTCCCTATGTCTAGCATTGCAGAAAGAGTAAGCAAGATTATCGTTAAAAATTTGGGAGTTGACGAAGCAGATGTAAACCCAAGTGCAAGTTTCACTGGTGATTTAGGAGCCGATTCTTTAGATACGGTTGAGCTAATTATGGCTTTTGAAAAAGAATTTGAAGTCTCTATTCCAGATGAGCAAGCGGAAAAGATTCAAACTGTTGGCGACGCCGTTAAATATCTAGAAGATCAGTTAGCTGCAAAGTAAATCTTGTGTAACTAAAGTGCAAACCACAAGTCTGTTAAATGTCAGGCTTGTGGTTTTCAAAACGTTGAAATGGATCAAATGAAAAGAGTTGTTGTAACGGGTATTGGAGCCATTACGCCTATTGGTAATGATATAGATGCATTCAATACAAGCCTTCAAAATGGAATCAGCGGTGCAAACCTTATCTCTCTGTTTGATCCCACTCTTTTTAAAACGCGCTTTGCTTGTGAAGTAAAAGACTTCAATCCTGAATTGCATATTGACCGTAAAGAAGTCAGAAGGTTAGATCGTTTTGCTCAAATTGCTATTTGTTGTGCCGCTGAAGCCGTTAAAAATTCTGGCCTCGATTTTGAAGGCGATGCCTCATTAGATCACGACCGCATAGGTGTCATCTGGGGTTCCGGTATTGGGGGTCTTAGTAGTTTAGAGGAGGAAATAAAGGAATTTATGAAGGGCGATGGAACGCCCAGATTCAGTCCTTTCATGATTCCTAAAATGATTTCTGATATTGCCGCCGGACACATATCTATGCGTTATGGTCTTCGTGGCATAAATTATGCCACAGTCTCTGCCTGCGCTTCAGCCACTCATGCCATCATCAATGCTATGGATGCTATCCGCTTGGGTAGGAATGATATCGTTGTTACAGGGGGTTCTGAAGCCACCGTAACCGTTGCAGGCATGGGCGGCTTTAGTGCTATGAAGGCACTATCAACCAGAAATGATGATTATTTAACCGCTTCCCGTCCGTTCGATAAAGATCGCGATGGGTTCGTTCTTGGTGAAGGTGGTGCTTGCATTATTTTGGAATCTTTGGAACATGCTCAAAAGAGAGGCGCTACCATTCTTGCAGAAATTGCCGGTGGCGGCGCTACAGCTGATGCTTATCATCTCACTGCACCTCATCCGGAAGGTCTGGGTGCTACTAATGTTATGAAAATTGCACTGAAAGATGCAGGTCTCAATAAATCAGATATTGATTATGTCAATGTCCATGGAACTTCCACGCCATTAGGTGATATTGCTGAAACAAAAGCTATAATGAATGTTTTTGGTGACCATGCTTATAATATGAATATTAGTTCAACAAAATCCATGACGGGCCATTTGCTAGGTGCCGCTGGTGCCGTTGAATCCGTTGCCTCCATTCTTTCCATTATCCATAAATTTGTGCCTCCCACAATCAATCATTTTACAGATGACCCTGCATTAGATGCAAAGCTTAACTTTACTTTCAATGAAGCTCAACAAAGGGAGGTTAAAGCAGCATTAAGCAATACTTTTGGGTTTGGAGGTCATAATGCGTGTGTTATCTTTAAAAAATTTGTATAACTAATAATCTATTGCGATTACTATTCAAATTATTTAACTTTTATCTGTCTAAGGATAAATATTTCGCTCGACGCATGTTCGATGTTCTTGGCTTTGTTCCAGGTAACATAACTATATATAAACTTGCCTTTTCTCACAAATCTTCCCAAAATGAAAAATCTATCCTCTCTCAAAATAATGAGAGGTTAGAGTATCTGGGCGATGCTGTACTGGGTACTATCGTTGCAGAATATTTGTTTAAAAAATATCCAGATAGCAATGAAGGTTTCCTGACCAAAATGCGCTCTAAAATCGTAAAAAGGAAAACCTTAAACCGGATTGGTGATAAGATGGAACTCGATGGCGTTTTACAGGAATTTAATAATACCAGACTAAGCAGATCTATGCTCGGAAATGCAGTAGAGGCGCTGGTCGGTGCTATTTACCTCGATGCCGGCTACGCATTTACTCAAAAATATATAGTTGAAAATATTTTGCGCCGGTATCTGGATATTCATGAACTGGAAAATTATGATGATAATTATAAGAGTCAGCTCCTGGAATGGTGCCAGAAACATGGAAAAACAATTTCCTATAAACTTATCTCAAGATACAAATTTGAAAAACGCGATCGCTTTAAAGTGGGTGTTTTTATAAATAATCAACGCGTAGCCACCGCTGACGATTTCAATAAAAAAAGTGCAGAACAAGCTGCTTCTGAAAAAGCAATGATTGAGTTGGGTTTTCTTAGTGAAGAAGATGACGATTGATTTTTCTACATAACACATGTCTCTATTACCTCTTTGGGAGGATATTGAAAAATTATCTCCCGATCCTGCTACCTTGGAACGTTGTTATCGTTTAGCATCTCAGCGATATCTAAAAGATATTGGTACCGCAGAAGGCTATATTTGGGGAAAAATAAAAACTTCGGGGGCTTCTTTTTATCAGGTTTGCTGGCATTTAGACACCTTAATTTCTGTTTCTAATTCTCCGATACATCCGAAACCAGATAAATATACTTTAGCCCTGGCATTTTACTATTGTAAAAATCAAATGGCATTTCCCTATTTTGAAGAAATCCCCTCATGGGTGGTAACTTATGTTTCAAAGAAACCTTTAAGTGAGGCGGAATTAATTGAAAAAGAAGCAGAAAACCAACGATTAAGAGAGAAAAACCAACTAAAAAGGCAGGCAGAGATGCTTCAGGGCTGTTTAATATTGATTCTTTGGCTTGAAGATTGTTTGAAAATGGGTCTGGCACGATTAAGAGAACAACCCTACTCTTTTTGGGAATCCATCGTTTCCCGACTTACCGACTTTAAGTTAAATGGCATTGCCTCTCGATTACTTCCCCTTTTTTATCAACGAAATGATGAAAACTGGATACAAATCGCCACCAAGCAACTCGGAGAAATTATTCTTTTTTGCGAGGCCTTTCAAAAATGGGATGATTTTACCAGCGAAAATCAACAAGATTTATTAGTATTTGGTGGGGCTACCATTAAAAAAGAAGTAGTGCTTAGTGAACCACCCATAACCGACGAATGGTTTGTTTGCTCTATGGACTATAAACAAATTAGCAATGATCTGAATGCCCGGTTTATTTGGTTATTTGGACGCTCAACCAGACAATACGCACAGGTGATTTCTTTTAGCTGGCGGGGAGAAAAATGGGAAGATGAGTACGAATTGCATACCCGGGTAAAAGGCAATGTACATTATTACCCTTCAGGATTTCCGCAAAGAGCTATCTTACAAATAAATGAGAGAGCATCAGGTAAAATCGCTTCTTTTCCAACACATTATAAAGACTGGCATTCTTTTTTCGAAGCCTATAGAATGGCTTTCAAGCGAAATTTTCTTTTAGAGGAATTTCCAGGTTTTATAAGCGAGCTAACGGTTATAAATGAAAAGTCACTGATTTTATTAGATGAATCAGGTACTGCCGTTGAGACAGTACCTGATTACGACGAAAAATGGGATCTCGTCGCATTTGGCGAAAACAAAAAAGTCACCATTTTTGGCCTATGGAATGGCCTGTATTTTATACCTAAAAGTTATTTTTAGGTCTATTATTTAACTCTTTCCGCAGCATAAACAAAATAAGGGGTATCCCCCTGCCAGGGCATCGCCTTAAGTTTTTCCTTATAATAAAGTTTAACGGGAACCCCCTGCAGGGAGTCCAGGGTATGATAAACCTTTTTATTTCTTACAGAAAAATCCCAATTGGTAGAAATAAAACCTTGTTTAGTTTGAGCCATACCGGCAATTCCCAAGGTTCCTTCGTAAGTTTTAAAAAGGTATCCTTTTTTAGTAATTTTTACTAAATAGCCGGAACGGGTTCCATTGCTATAAGTAAAATTACAGATTACCAGATAGCTGATAAAACCGAAAAGAATAAACCCGGCAACGTAAAGAAAAAATTTCTTCATTCTGCTTCCTATATTTTTTACTCCGTCTTTAACTATTTCTTTATACTCACTCATAAGCTTTAATTTTTACAAAAATAGTTAAAAATTTTCATCCTTAGGCGCCTAAAACATAAGCATTAGCCGCAATTAAACAATCTGCCACTTTTCTTCTTGCTTCCTTAACAGGTTGAATCGGATATTTTGAGAACCTCTTCACGCCCATTAAAAAGGTTTTCAGGAGATCCCCTTCTGAGAAGGACGATAAAGCGTCGGTGGCATTTTTTTGCATTCTAAAGGATGCATCGTGTAAAAATACCTTTAAAATGGCATCATACACCTCTTGATTTATTTGCTTGTCTGCTTTAATAGAAAGATTTTCTACGCGTAATAAGGTAGATTCGGCTAAAAACAAATCGGTAAGCATATCAGAAAGATTAAATAAGACCTCTTGTTCTTCCTTTAAGTTAATCTTACCGTCCATTTGAGATTTTGCAGCGGCACCTGCTACCATCAGTAAAATTTTCTTAAAATCGGTAATAGCTTTTCTCTCCTCTGCATAAGGACCTGAAACATTTTCCAATACTGGCATGGAAGCTAACTCCTTTTGAACGGCCCAGGCGGGACCAACTAAATCAAGTTCCCCCTTTAGAGCCCTTTTAAAGAGTTGGTCAACCATCAACATTCTGTTTATTTCATTCGTTCCTTCGTAGATTCTATTTATTCTTGAATCCCTATAGCCTCTGGCCGCAGTTCCTTCTTCGGAGAAACCCATACCGCCATGAATTTGTAAGGTTTCATCTACCACATAATCAACCACTTCCGAACCTACAATCTTTAGAATAGAACACTCAATAGCATATTCTTCTGCCCCCTCCAATTTAGCTTTAGCAAATGGCACCCCTTCTGCAGCTAATTCCTCTCTCTTTTTTTGCAACAAATGGGAAACCCTGTATAAGGCACTTTGTCCGGAAAAAATGCGAATCGCTTGTTCCGCAATTTTATATTTAATGGCACCAAAATTAGAAATGGCCTGGCCAAATTGAACTCTTTCATTGGCATATTTAATGGCGGTATCGGCACTTCCCTGTGCACCACCCAGACATAAAGCGCCCAATTTATACCGACCGATATTCAGCACATTAAAAGCAATTAAATGTCCCTTCCCAATATCTCCCAATAAATTTTCAACGGGAACAGCCACATTTTCAAAAAATACCTGTCTTGTGGAAGAACCCTTAATCCCCATTTTCTCTTCCTCTTCCCCAAAAGTTAGCCCCGGGGTATTTCTTTCTACTATAAATCCAGTGAATTTTTCTCCTCCAATTTTTGCAAAGACAATGAAAATATCTGCGAAACCGGCATTGGAAATCCACATTTTCTGCCCGTTTAATATGTATTTTGTTCCATCCTCGCTTAAATCAGCTCTTGTTTTAGCTGCTAATGCATCGGAACCTGAACCGGGTTCAGTTAAACAGTAAGAAGCTTTTAATTCACCCAAAATAAGTCGGGGGAGATAATGAGATTTCTGTTCTTCCGTGCCAAAATATAAAATGGGCAACATACCGATACCTATATGAGCTGCATAAGCAACCGTAAAGGATCCGGAAGGTCCCATAACCTCGCTAATCAAGGTATTTGTATGATTATCAAAGTCTAAACCTCCGTATTCCGTAGGCATGTGGGTACCCAAAAAGCCAAGTTCAGCAAACTTACCAAGTACTTCAAGTAAGGTGTCGTCCTCTTGTTTATCAATTTTTCTCGCGTGCGGAAGAACTTCTTGAATTAGAAAATCATAAGCCGTTTGGCGAATCATTTTTTGTTCCTCATTGAAATCTTCCGGGATAAAAATATCCTCAATGGTGCTTTCCTTCAATAGAAATTCACCTCCTTTTAGTTGTGACTTAACAGCTGTTGATTCCATAATTTTATTTTTAGCGAAATTTCGCTACAATAATACAACAAAAATGAAAAGATAAAGGTTTATGATTTATAAAATATGCAAAAAAATTAAACCTAATCCAGTCTATTTCAATTTAGTTATTAAAATTAATAAGAATGCTCCACATTATTTTCTATTCCATATTTTTCTCCCTCTTCAATCCACCTATTACTTTAGAAATTAAGATGGAAGGCTTGATACCAGAAAAGGGAACCATCCGAATTGGTCTGTATAATTCTGCGGCTGCCTTCAAGGATGAGGCAAATCCTAATCATGCTCAAGTAGTGGCCGTGGGGAAAAACGCTACCCAAATAATTAAGTTTGAAGGACTTCCCGAAGGAAAATATTTAGTTGCTGCCTATCAAGATGTAAATGGCAATAAAAAAATAGATAAAAATATTTTAGGCATTCCAACAGAGGCTTACGCATTTTCAAATGATATATTCCCCAAGTGGCGAAGCCCATCGTTCAATGAAGCTGCCATCAAATTGGAGAGGCCTTATGAGTCTATAAGACTTAAGTTTCGCACCTGGATTGATTAATAAAAAAATTAGTACGAAAAATCTCGTACATCATTTGGATGTTTCATAAATGTGTCTTACATTGCACTACGAAGTTAATCGTAGGTAATTATAAGGCATGAAAAATTTACCCAATCCAACGGAAGCGGAACTGGAAATTCTGCAAACACTATGGCAGATAGGACCTTGTTCTGTCAAGCAAGTGCATGGACTATTGCAAGAAAAAAGGGAAGTTGGCTATACCACCATACTCAAGCAATTGCAAATAATGCTGGAGAAGAAATTGGTCCAAAGAGATGAATCTGCAAGAATACATCTTTATCAGGCGACTATTTCCGAGCAAACTACAAAAGAAAAACTAGTACAAAAGTTTGTAATCAATACTTTTCAGGGATCTTCGCATCAATTAGTTATGCAAGTTTTAGGGAATGCTGCCGCATCTGCCTCTGAATTGGAGGAGATAAAAAAATTGATTTCCCAATTAGAAGATCAAGATCCCACCCATCAAATTATTTAATATTTAAAGGTATTGCCGTGAAAAATTTCATAGAATTTCCTCAAAATCTGATTGATGTGTTAGGCTGGACCGTATTCCATGCAATATGGCAAGGTGCTATCATTGGACTGGTATTTTATATTCTGCTTACTACCCAAAGTTTTAAAAGTGCCAAAGCCCGATTTAACGCAGCATGGACCACCTTATTCATACAATTACTTACTTCCATCTGTACTTTTTGTTATATATGGAACACCTTTGCCAACAGAATTGAACCTGCAATAAACCAGGAGTCAGGTATTCAAAATCATTTCTATTTGTCTGATAATGAAACGGTGGCTGTTCAAACCTCTCTGCTTGAAAAATTACTTAATCTGCCTAACCAATACATTGATTGGGTTTCCTGGGTATGGTTAATAGGAGTATCTTTCATGACCTTGAGAATGATGGGAGGCTTTTCTTATTTAATTTGGTTAAGTAAGGTAAGTACGGACCCACTTCCAATGGAAATGAACTTGTTTTTAGAGCTGAAACGAAAAGAAGCCGGGGTGAAAAGAATCATTGGGAAGTTATCCACACAAATTCAAAGCCCTATTGTATTTGGCCATTTCAAACCCATTCTGCTTTTCCCCTTTGCCTTACTTTCAAAACTTACACCGGAGCAAATAGAAGCAGTTATACTTCATGAATTAGCTCATATAAAAAGAAACGACTATATATTAAATATTTTTCAAATATTTATTGAGGTGGTTTTCTATTTTCACCCTGTAACCTGGTGGCTGACTAGCATCATTAAAAGGGAAAGGGAACATATCTGTGATGATGAAGCGGCTGGAAAAGAACTCAATCAAAAATTATCTTATGCAAAAGCATTATTGATAATACAGGAAAATAATACTATTTCAGGTATCGGTTCTCTGGCATTCGCCAAGAAACCATCTGAAATGTATCTCAGAATCAAAAGAATTTTAGAACCTTCAAAAAATGTAAATTTCATGGAAAAAACAACGCTGGGAATCCTGATGTTAGGACTTGCCCTTGGTATGTTTTGGCAACAAAAACCAATTTTTGCCAATAACTCCACATTTAAAACCATACGCACAGAGGTAACAGACACCCTTCCTAAAGGGACGATTCAACTCAACCTAAATAAAAACGGTGAAACCTGGAATATCAATCTGAAGGATGGAAAAATTGTTTCGTTGAAGAAAGACGGCAACACGATTCCTGAAAGTGACTTTCCCAAATACGAATCGGAGGTTAAGAAGGTTATAAGTGAAATGCCCCCACCGCCACCGCCGGGAATACCTCCTCCACCACCTCCTCCAGGAGTCCCTGCACCACCTCCACCGCCAATGATTTGGAATCAAGGGCAACCCTCTAAAAATACCAATGAGGATTACATGATTATTGTAACAAAAGATGGCACCTCCCACAAATTTATCCAGCATAAAGAAATCACAGTTAAAAGAGAGGGACAAAATATCCAAACGGATGAAAAGATAATCTGGAAAGACGAAAAAGGTAATAATGTCAATATTGACGATATTGATCCGGCCACTATTCAATCCATCGATGTCAGAAAAGCACCGAAAGGACAAAAATCTGAAACCACTGTGACAGTAATCACTACAGAGAAGAATATCACAAATAATATTAACAAAGACGAAATAAAAACCATTGATATCCGGAAATCGGCTAATGGGGAAGAAGTCATCATCGTTAATGGAATGCCTGGAAACAAGTTGATAGAAGGAAAAGCATTATTTGTCGCTGATAGCATTAATTTTTCCATTGACAATATCTCTTTTCGTCAGGACAACGTAAAATCTGCCATTACCAAACAATTAGTTAAAGATCAGGTGATTGCTGACGATAATAATTTCCAGATGGTTCTGACGGCGAGCTATCTTAAAATTGATGGGAAAAAGTACGTTGGCCCGTTTCATGCAAAATACTTAAAGATTTATGAAACAAATACTGGATTGAAAATGGATGCCAAATCAAAAATTTCAATATCGGGAAAGGATTAATGTGTTAAGTTTATAAATATTTTTGCTGGGGAGGCTGTCTAAAAAGATAGCCTCTTTTTTATTGAAGTAAATTAGCTACCTCCTTCAAACCATCCATTCTTAAATCAACCAGTTCAGGATTAAATTTCTTGTCTTCATCTGAAGAAATCCATATAGTAAACATCCCAAGATTTCTTCCAAACTGCATATCAGACATGGAGTCACCAATCATGACAGATTGTTTGAAATCAATATCAGGAAAATCACTTTGAGCTTGTAGTCCCATACCCACATTGGGTTTTCGACAAATAGGATTTTCTTTTTCTAAAGAAGGGCAAAAATAAATGGTAGTTATGGATCCACCTGCCTCTTTTATTTTGGTAGTCATAAATTGATGCACTTCATTAAGATCCTTCTCTGAGTATAGATTTTTTCCAATACCCTGTTGATTGGTAACAATGACTATCCTGGAAAAGAACTGGTTAAATTTTACGATAGCCTCTAACACCCCTGGTAAAAATTCGAATTGATCAACATTTTTGACATAATCACCTGGCAGATGTTTATTTATGACCCCATCTCTATCTAAAAAAAGAAATTTAGCTAAGTGGGTCTGGGTGAAAAATCGCATGGGAATTTCCCTTTGAGCCCTTTCATAATCTTCGGGAATGCCGATATCTATAAAATATTCATCCTGCACAAAGCCATGTAGAAAGTGAGTAGCCGCCTTTTTCTCAAATAGGTCCTTTTCGTAGGAGAAAACATCTCCGGGTAATTTACCTTCAAAAATTTCAGGCGTGAGGATACTGACACCTGCATTTATCAACCCAGAGGCAAGGAATTTCTTCTCTGTAAAAGACGTAATTTTGTCTCCTTCCAATTGAACGGCACCATAACGATCCTGGTTAAATACAGGTTTAAGAGAAAGAGAAGCCAGGGGACGCAACTTAAAAAAGGCCTCCGAAAAAGATGTTAGATTAGCTTCAAAAAAAGTATCTCCATTGAGGAGAAAAAATGGTTCTCTCCATTTTTCCAATACGGGCATAATGGCACCACCTGTACCTAAAAGTTCTTTTTCTATGGTATAGAAAATTTTTATGTCCCTGAAATGGTCTCCGAAATACTTGATGATAACCTCATGTTGAAAACCCACACAAAGAAAAACCTCTTTGACACCTTGATTAGACAAATAATTCAATAAATAATGTAGGAATGGAAGTTTATTAATAGGCGCCATTGGTTTAGGCAATTCACCTAAAAGACCTTTCAACCGAGTTCCAAGCCCGCCGGCGAGAATAACCGCTTTATCAATCAATGGATAAAAATTTAAAGTAAAAAATAAGAATATTAATTCAAAAAGGCTAACTTTGTGCCAATTTTTAAAAAGCACTTATTTAAATTTTGTAAAGATAAGCAGATATGGCAAATGTAGGTCACGTAAAACAAGTTATCGGTCCAATCGTGGACGTTTCTTTTCCAAACGCTGGTTCACTTCCTGAAATTTTTCATGCATTGGAAATAGAAAGACCAGGTGCTGATACCTTAGTATTAGAAGTTCAACAACACCTTGGTGAAGATAGCGTTCGTGCCATTGCCATGGATTCAACAGATGGACTTACCCGGGGTGCCAAAGTAGTTGACACAGGAGAAACCATCACTATGCCTGTTGGTATGCATATACGCGGCAGGTTATTTAATGTTGTTGGTGAAGCTATTGACGGAATCGGTCCGGTGAATAAGGATAATACCTACCCAATTCATAGAAAGCCACCAGCTTATGAAGATTTATCCACAGAAAAAGAAATTCTTTACACTGGTATTAAGGTAATTGATTTGATTGAGCCCTACATGAAGGGTGGAAAAATTGGTTTATTTGGTGGTGCCGGTGTTGGAAAAACCGTACTTATCCAAGAGTTAATTAATAATATTGCCAAAGGTTACGATGGTATTTCCGTTTTCGCGGGCGTTGGTGAACGTACTCGTGAAGGAAACGATTTGATGAGAGAAATGTTAGAGGCAGGCATTATTCGCTATGGCGATAAATTCATGCATTCTATGGAAGAAGGAGGCTGGGATTTAAGCCAGGTGGACATGAAGGCATTAGAAGAATCAAAGGCTACTTTCGTTTTTGGTCAAATGAATGAGCCGCCGGGCGCAAGAGCCAGAGTAGCTCTTTCAGGATTGACTGTTGCTGAATATTACAGAGATGGTGATCTTACAGATCCGAGTGGTGGAAAGGATATCCTTTTCTTCATTGATAATATCTTCCGTTTCACCCAAGCGGGTTCTGAAGTTTCAGCTCTTTTGGGTCGTATGCCATCTGCTGTGGGTTACCAACCAACATTGGCCACTGAAATGGGCTTAATGCAAGAGCGTATTACTTCAACGCGCAGAGGTTCTATTACTTCCGTACAGGCTGTTTACGTTCCTGCCGATGACTTGACAGACCCTGCTCCGGCAACTACCTTTGCTCACTTAGATGCAACAACCGTATTAAGTAGAAAAATTGCAGCACTGGGTATTTATCCTGCAGTAGATCCTTTGGATTCCACTTCCAGAATATTAGATCCATTGATTGTTGGCGATGTTCATTATAAGTGTGCCCAAGACGTAAAAAATATTCTTCAGCGTTATAACGAATTATTGGACATTATTGCCATCTTAGGTATGGAAGAATTGTCTGACGAAGATAAAATGATTGTTCATCGTGCACGTCGTGTTCAGCGTTTCTTATCTCAACCTTTCCACGTGGCGGAACAATTCACAGGTATTCCAGGTGTTTTAGTGCCTATCGAGGAAACCATTCGTGGATTCAATATGATTATGGATGGTGAAGTGGATGAGTATCCTGAAGCTGCTTTCAACCTGAAGGGATCGATTGACGAAGTGATCGAGACCGGAAAGAAAATGCTTGCTGAACTAGCTTAATCTGTTTAAATTTTTAATTAATCCGTCTCACTAAGATGAAAATAACAGTGCTTACTCCTGAAAAGGAAATATTCCGTGGAAATGTTACCTCTACTAAACTTCCTGGTGTTGACGGTAAATTTCAAATTCTTAATCAACATGCTCCCTTAGTAGCGGCGCTTGCCACTGGTTCCGTACAGATTGTGACTGGAGAAGGTGATTTTTCCTATTGGAATGCCAACGAAAATGCCATACAAGTAGCCAATGAAGTAGGAAAACAAATACAATTTAATATTTCTACGGGGTTCGTTGAAGTGCTGAATAATGAAATATCGTTGCTTGTTCAAGGTTACAGTAGTTTATAAAATAAAAGTGGTTATTCAACCCAACTTATTTTTTTAACGACGTTACCCTTTTTTCCTAAAAGCAATAAAATATAAATGCCTGTCCTAATGTTAGGACAGGTTATTTTTATTTGTCGATTATCTATGTCGATATTTCCGCTCTGAATTCTATTCCCCCCGAAGTGGAATAACGACCATTCTTCAAACTGTCCCGTTTGATTCCCTAAAAAAATATTTATGCTTGAGTTATCCTGTTGTGTTATGAGTATTTCCCCTCGCTCGCAACTTACTGGTATAATTTTAGAAAAAGCAAAAACGCCATCATAATCTATTTGTTTTAACCGATAGTAAATGAGACCTTGCTTTTCTCGAAAATCCTGCCAGTTATATTGTCTTTTCGATTGACTTTCTCCGTAGCCAGTAACAAAAAAAACATCCTTAAACACTAAGTCGGAAAGAGCTTCTTGCACCCAAAATCCATGATTTTTACTTTCTGAATGCGTCTCCCAGATTAGTATAGGAAAATTTTGTTCATTGCAAAGACCTGAAAATAGTCCCAGTGATACGGGTAGAGCCACTTCTGTGGTACCCGATAACGACACATTATCAATGCGCATCGTTGCAGCCATCGCGGCATTATTTTGTCTGTAAAGATAGATTCTAACCTCTAAAGAGCTCCCGCTGGTACCTGAAACATTACAAGTACCACTAAAGCTATTACAGCCTAAAATGGGGACAACGCCCGATGTTATAAAGGTCTCGATACCCCAACGGTAAACTGAAACATAAAAATCACTGGGTGAATTCGATGACGACCTTGATAGCATAAAACTAATCCCCGAAATATTTGCCCTATATCCTTCTGAAGCGGTAATCAAAAAAGACATATAAGAATCTGTGTTTCTTACCGCAGTAACAGGCCAAAAATTGGTAGCCCAGGTTTCAGGACTTCCGCAGGTGGTAGGGCTTCCACTATTATGAGCACCACTTAAACTACCACCTCCTGATGCAATACCCTCGCCCAAGGCTGAAGGTAAAATAGGAAAACCTGGAATGGGTCCTGATACATTTTCAAAATTCCAGGCTGCCAGCTGGCAAAAAATAGGGCATACGGTCATAAATGCTGACGTAAAAAGAAGGAAAAACCTCAAATATATGACCTTCATATTCCTGTCAATTTATAATGCTGATGACCTAGTGGAAATAGGAATATAAAAGGCTGAATCGAAAATTGGTCTATTCTAAAAACAATCTGGCCTCTTATACTTTCAATGAGTTGTTTTATGAAGTAATATTTGGCAATAACGACCCATTTTTCTTCATAACAATCTAATAAATTACGTTCCATTCGAGATAATCTTTCATCGATGAGGAAGAAAGGAAGCAAGTTTTCAGGCGACACCTGTCCTTCTACGGTATTTGCAAATTTAGACGCTATAAATAACACGTCCATTCTCAAATCCTTACTTAACAGGCTTGCTCTTTCATTTAATGGAAATAGATAGGTCTCCGAAAATACCAATTCCGTTAATTCTATAATTCCTTTCCAAAGATTATTTATGTAAAGCGGTTCCATTCCTATTTTTAGGCAATATCACCTATTTTAACAAGGCATAAAAGGACAGAAATTGCCATTTTCCGCGCCGCTTAGATACCAAAAAATTATTTTGAATCCATTTTACTTAAATCGAAACTTACTTTTTAGAAATTGATACACTATATAAATCAGGGCATATTTACCCCCTATCAGCATTTGTAATGGAACCTGAGAAGCTCCGGTAGCCTCATATTTTTTAGACACTGACGGAATCATACTCCCTTCTAAATCAAAAACACTAACTTTTCCTTGAAGGGATAACATACTTTGCCAGATTAACCAGATCATGGTTCCCCTGTGTCTTATTTTTTTCTCAGAAATCTGAATTAATAACCAGGCAGTATGTTTATCAGTGACGGTCCAGCTTCTACCGTGAACTCGCCCCATTTCATCTTTCGCCTCAATTAATACATCGATTCCACCGGATTTCCGAATACTTTTTTGAATATTTTCGAAAGTAAGAAGATCCCATTTAAATGAAATATTTTTTTCTGCGAGAAAAAAACGTTGATTATTTAATAAGGCATTGGCACTAACTGCATCTTGTTCCGAAAAGTGAAAAATATTTTCGGCAGCTTTAAGATCGTTCTCAACGTCCGCTGAAAATTGCGCACGAATATGTTGGATACTATCTAAGTTTTTAAACTGCCGGGTAAAATGAGTAAATTGAAAAAAACCCCCTTCTTTCCATACCTGCGTATTTTGAAAATGCGGTGGCCAGCGAAAAATAATAAGGTCAGCTTCCAGACATATAATTTTGGACAGTTCCGCGATAATTTTTCTCTCTCTAATCGCTCTCGTTCCCTCTTTTTCATTTTTTAAAGGTAAAAGCCATGGTCCATTCCAGGGAGTAAAAGGGATAGGCAATAATAGATTAACGCCTAGTTTTCGGGTCAATTTATGCGGCCAAACGGCGACTATTTCCCCGTTATGATCAATGATAACAGCGGGTGTCCACCCATTTTCCCCACAATTTGCATCCCACCAATTCGCTTGATAGAAAAGGGGCAAACCAAGAGACTGCCTGATATATTCAAACTTGTCTTTTATTATTTTCATAAGGACAAAATACACTATAAACCGCAAAAATACAGCAATTTCTGACATTTGACATTCATATACAATTGCCGCATCTTTCGTATTTAAAAAACTGAAATTATGTGCGGAATAACCGGTTTAATCCATCTGAGTGGCCAATCGATTGATCCCTCCCTACTTTTAGCCATGAATCTGGCCATAAAACATAGGGGTTCCGATGATGAGGGTGTTTTTATAGACCGTGATATTGGTCTGTCAAATAGAAGACTTCACATTATTGGAGAGAAAAATGAGGGACACCAGCCTATGCATTTCAAAGAAAGATATCATTTTGTATTTAATGGCACTTTATACAATTATAAAGCATTGGCCGAAAAATTAAAGGCCAAAAATATACCCGTTCATACCTCCTCCGATACCGAAATCGCTTTTATCTGGCTAATACAATTTGGATTAAATAACCTGTTTGAATGGGAGGGAATGTATTCTTTTATTTTTTATGATTCTCAGGAAAAAACAGTTTGGATAAGGCGGGATGCTTTAGGAATCAAACCTTTATACTTCGCCTACTTAAACGGGTACCTTGCTTTTTCCTCTGAAACCAAATCATTTTTTCATTTTCCAGACTGGTCGTATGAAGTGGACAATGAAAAAATATTTCTTTTTTTAACCAGAGGGGAGAGAGAAATAAAGGGCGATCCATTTTGGAAAAAGGCTAAAGCGGTGCCAACGGGATGTACCATTCAACTGAACTACTCCCTCGGTCGTCGTTTTCATTGGAAGATTTTGAAAGATGCTGATTCAAAGCCGACCGAATCAAGGTCGAAAAACGAAGCTCTTTCTTTTAAAGAGGCAACCTTACAAGGAAAATTTATCCTAGAAAAGGCAGTACTTTCCCATGTTCAAGGTAACGGACCCTTAGGTTTTTCCTTGTCGGGAGGGTTAGATAGCTCACTGATTTTTTCTCTGTACAAATACTTTCAGCCGCAATTTATTCCACTTGCCATTTCTTATGCTGAAATGGAGAAAAAAGAAATAACTGCT
This sequence comes from Bacteroidota bacterium, assembly GCA_017858735.1. GTDB lineage: Bacteria > Bacteroidota > Bacteroidia > Chitinophagales > Saprospiraceae > BJGN01. The sequence continues at coordinate 18,253 of JAFMBH010000007.1, read as the reverse complement.
TTAAAAAACCACTTTACCGCAGATTATTACACCATTCCTGTTCCCTCATGGGAAGTATTTCAACAAACGCATGAAAAAATAATTTCTATTAGTGAAGGACCTTCACCCGGCCCAAACGCAATCTATCATTTCAATATCTATACGTTTGCAAAAGAATTAGGTATAAAAATAATGTTATCAGGTCAAGGCGCAGATGAGCTATTTCTTGGATATCCTGGTTTTTTAACATCCTACTGGAAAGATTTATATATAAATAAAAAATATGTAAAACTGTTATTCGAGGCAATTCATACTTCTCTAAATAGAAAAGATTTATATAAACCACTCCTTCTGTTTTTCAAAAATAAAAAGCCTGGGCGAATACACAAAGAAAACATTTCACTTTCTGATCATAGGGATAATACCTTGTTCAACAGCAATCTACCCTATCTACTTCATGCAGAAGACAGGCATAGTCTGGCGAATAATATAGAAGCAAGAGTTCCCTTTTTAGATAGTCAGATTCTTGCCTTTGCCAGAAAATTACCCACAAGTTATTCTATTAATCAAGGAAAACAAAAATGGATATTAAGAGCCATAGCAGAAGATTTTTTGCCGGAAAGTATCTTGAATAATTATGCCAAAAAGGGATTTCCGGCTAAAATGCCGGAACCAAATCAGCGTGAAAAAACAGCCTTTTTGTCCGATTTAAAGGAATTTATCTCCCAGGAAAACCATTTTTTCCTTCCAACGCGCGAACCTATTCAGCTTTTCCATCAATATCCAGCTTTGGCATGGAGAATATACTCTCTTCAAAAGTGGCTAAAAATTTATAACATTCAGGCTACCTGATTAAAAGAAAAACAGTGCTTTTCAAACAAAAAACGGTTTCCTTTCTGCGAAGAATAATTCCCGGAAAATTAAGGTATCACCCCATTATAGACTGGATACACCTAAAGGTTCATCCGAGTTTAAGCAGGTATTTGAAACGGGAAGAACATGTCTTTAAGCAAGCGTGGAAATATTACAGCGACGAACCACCTACCCTTGTCTATGACATTGGTGCTAATGAAGGCTTTACTACTCAATATTTTCTCAACATGAAGGCAAAGCGCGTCATCGCTATAGAACCAGACCCAGAAGCATTTAAAATACTTAGATTTCGTTTTACAAAAAGCAAAAAAGTGGATCTTATTCAGGTGGCATTAGGGGATAAAACAGGTCCATTTCCCTTTTACCAGATTAGCCCCCATTCTGGCTACAATACCTTTGTGTACGACTGGTACCATAAACATGTATTGACTGATTCTAAAATTCTGGAGGCAAATATGATGCCCATAACGGACATTTTTCAACAACATGGTCTTCCAGATTTAATTAAAATTGATGTTGAAGGGATGGAATGGGAGATTATTAAATCGATAGATCAGGACATACCCTTTCTTTGCTTTGAGGCAAACATCCCTTTATTTGCTTCAAATACCCAGTTCATTTTGCAGCATTTAAAAGCGTTATTACCCCATCACCTGCTACTTTGCTCCTCAAACAATGTACTGAGTGATGCTATTTCAATCATCGAAGCGATGAAATTATGCGATTCACCTCAACCAATGTGTATTGATTTTTTCTTCATCAGGCCAAAAATATAAAATAGATAAGATTCACCTTAAATGTTGCTGGCTTTAACATGTCCTCTCCATTATTTAATCGTCTATTTCTTTAGGCCCAGATTGACATCGAGATCTGACGTTATGTAGAGAAAAAAGAGTAACTTTGAAAATATGATATAAAAATAAAATGAGCAAAAAATTAATACGATTTGACTGGGCAATTAAAAGACTTTTAAGAAACAAGGCTAATTTTGTAGTACTTGAAGGATTTCTAAGCGAACTATTATTTGAAAATATCATCATCGAGAAAATTCTAGAAAGTGAATCAAATCAAGAAACCGATAATGACAAATACAATCGTGTTGACATATTAACACAAAATTCAAAAAACGAACTTATTATTATTGAAATACAAAGCTCCTACGAAATAGACTATTTTCAGAGGATGGCTTATGGTGTATCGAAAAGTATTTCAGAAAATCTACATCTTGGACAGAGATATTCGGAAATTAAAAAAGTGATCGCTATCAATATTGTTTATTTCGATTTAGGCCAGGGACAAGACTATATTTATTCAGGTAAAACTGATTTCAGAGGTATGCACCAGCATGACCTCCTGGGACTGTCTGACAAACAAAAAACGACCTTTCTAAAAGAAAAAATTTCTGATATTTTTCCAGAATATTATTTGTTAAAGGTTAATCAATTTAACGACATTGCTAAAGACACATTAGACGAATGGATTTATTTCTTTAAAAATAGTGAGGTGAAAGACGAATTTAAAGCGAAAGGTCTTAAAGAAGCCAGAGAAGTTTTAGATATAATGCGTTTACCAAAAGAGGTCGAATATGCTTACAATCGCTACCTGGACAGTTTGCACTTGAAAGCCAGTGAACTTTTTACTTTGCAGACTGAAGCAGCATTTAAAGTAAAAGAAGAAAGAAGTACTGAAATTGCTAAAAATTTAATATCCATTGGCCTTTCCGCTGAGGACATATCCAAAGCAACGGGATTGACAATGAGTCAAATAGAAATTTTAATGTTAGAAAAGTAAATCTGCTTAATCCTGGTGGAGCCTTTGCTATAATATGCCCGTCGATTGGTTTATTGAAATCTTTTGGTTCTTCGTCAATTTTAGTGATTACATTTATTTTAATCTCACATTCTTGTTAATCTCACATTTTCAATGACGTTTCCTGTTATTATGAGTCCCGGTTCTTGGTCATTTGTATTTTTCTCATTAGTAACCCAATAGCGAAATGAAAGGAACGTACCTTTTTCATTAGTGAATTCCATATTAACGAAACGTTCATGTTAGAAAAAAAAGTACGGAGTGACCAAGTAAGTGACCAAGTAAGTGACCAAGTAGTTGACCAAATAGAAAAAGTTTTAAAGTATTGTAAAACACCAAAGTCAAGATTGGAAGTACTTTCTATTATGGGTATATCAAACCATTTTTATAACTTCAAAAGACATATTTTACCTTTAATAGAATAAAACTTGATAGAATATACAAAAAAAGAAAATTCTAAAGATCGGAACCAAAAATACGTTACTACTCAAAAAGGAAATTCGCGATTAAAGGTATAGTGTCTTTTATAGCATTATACCCACTTATTTTAAATACATTTACCATGTGTTTAAAATTCCAACTTACTGTATATTTGAAAAGATTTGTTTTTCTCTAAATGACATAAAATCTCAACAGTAAATCTAACTAACATGCCGTTTACTGCCTGAAAGTTGGGAAATTATTTCCTCTATATGATGGTAAGGCAATACTATATTTTTCATGTCAGAAGGAATGGGATACCATTGGGGAAGAAAACATTTTCGTTGAAATTTCCACGCATCCATAAGACCTCCGGTTATAGCAGAAAAACCAACTTTTTCTATCACACCACCATAATACCTGTCCGGCGTTAGTGGAATCCATAGAAAGGTAGCCCGTTGCATGTAAAACGTAAAAAGATCTTCTGGTACATAATGGTTAAAGTGTACGATTATGACTGTTATAGGTTTGATTTTAAAAATCGATTTTAGAAATTTTTGGGCAAAAAGACTGCTTGCATCTCCCAGAAATACAAGTTCAATCGCCATGGTGGAGGGTAATCTTTCAATTAATTGAATTACTAAGCCATAATCTCTTCCATTTTCCCTGATGCCGCCCGGAATCACTACCGCTAAATTATTTTTAGAGGTAGAATGCTGAGGAGGAATGCGCTGAGGAGGAATAAATGGAAAGGATACCAAACTGTTCCAATAGCGAAATCTTGAAAGCCATCTTTTCTGTTTTTGTCGATAACTAAAAAAGTAAATCCATTGATGCCAAATTGTTTTTAAATGATGAAATAAAGGTGCTTTGTGGTTCTCATAATCAAACCAAAAATGATAATTATGAATAACAAGCATTGAATTCACTGGTAATTTTTCGACGTTAAAATTTAACCATAAAGGAGATAATGTAATCCAGACAAATAAATCAACATCAGACTGCTCCGATATCCATTGTTTTATTAACCGTTCATCTTTTTTCCTATTTTCAAAAGTGCACCAAGTTACATTGGGCTGAAAACGTAATGTCTCATTGATGTATTTTATATTTTCACTATATGTCAAAATCGATATATTCTCAGCAATATGAACGTAATAAGCTAAAAATATTTCTAGCACTTCATGATGTAACTCAGGTTCAAAAAGGGCGATTTTAGTTACTTTTTGATAATGCATTGTATAAAATTTTCTTGCAACTGCTGGCTTGTAAAATGTAATTCAACCATGGCGCGCCCTGCCTGGGATCGTTTTGATCGCTCCATCTTATTTCGCCAACAATATTCAATTGACCTTGCCAGAGAAATATCATCATTAGGCGGTACTGTCCATCCAAATTTATCCATCGGTAAAACTTCAGGGATTCCCCCAGCGCTGGAACTGACGACAGAGATACCTGTCGCTAATCCTTCAATGTTAGCAATACCAAATCCTTCATTTATAGAAGGGATACAAAGCATATCACATTGATACATAAGCTCCCGCACTTTAACAGGAGAAACTTGTCCATAAATGACGATGTTCAGTTTTGGATATTTATTTAGTACTATTTGTAGATTAGCTAGTTGACTCGATGGCGTTCCCGCAATATGTAAACGAAAAGAAAGATGCGATAACCTGTTAAGAGCATTCAAAAGGACCAATAAACCCCCATTTTTATAATCACTCTTCACAAATAAAATTTCCTCCATTTCTCCTAAGATCTTAAAGCAACGGAATTTATATGTCCAAAAGGAAAGATGAATGCCAGGATATAAACATTTTATCTTATCCGATTTGATTCCATAGACAAGCATTGCCATATTCCTTAAAGACTGCGAACAGGTAAAAATACCGTCCACCAGTTTCATCGTACCATATTCCGCTATGGTGTGCAAACATTCCATCAAAAAACTAGGCTTCCATTTATTAACATTAGAAGATAAACTCATGTATGCATAATCGTTACAAAAACCCCAAATCTGGACAGGAGAAGAACGCCACCACAGCGCTGAAAAAAAGCCTAGTAAAGCATCATTAAACAACAAATAATCAAAAGGATAATCTTTATAAATTTCAATGGCCTTTTGGTAATAGCGCCACATTCTTATCCATTTTCCCCATGCGTGAAAAACTCTATTTATCTGAATATCTATCAAATATGCATTGGGAGGAGTGTCAATCTCAAAAGATTCTGACACCATTCTTATCTCTATGGAATGTTTATCTGACGGTATGTTCGCTATAATTTGAGCTGTTAGGGCAGGACCATGCGTTATGGGTGAATAAGTAGGAGAAAAATATAATATTTTCATTGTTTAATCAGCCAGCTAAGTATTCGAGGATTTCTAATACACATTTCAAAGGCTGTTAAAATCTTGAAAATTTTATGTCCGCCAGGCTTTATTGGAGAATCCAACAAACTATTAATAAAAAACAGCTTTTGCTTAAAAGCAAAATCTTTGCGGGTGAGAACATACGGCAACCATTTTATAAGCAAGGCATATCTAAAAACGGAAGCTGCTGAACCATCCAAAATTCTATTTTCAGCATGCCTCCAAATAATTACCAAGGGATCTTTACTTTTTGAGGGTAACAATGCTAAGGTAGAAGTAATGCGCAGCAACCAATCTGTATCTTGACAATAGGCGTAATCCGGGTCAAAAAAGCCAATGTTTAAAATACTTTTTCGTCGGATTAATAATCCGGATAGCAAGAAATATTTTTCTGAACAACCCAAAAAATTAGAAAACAATCTGTCGTTAAGTTTACCTATATCTCCAATAATTTCCTTTTCGTTACTCATTTTTTGATGATTTTCCTTTGCCGACACACCTTCATATTTCACCTGAACAGGCGAATAAATACCTTCAATCTCTATATTTTCAATAAGTTGAAGGACATTTTCATAAAATCTTCCTGGTAAAAATTCGTCATCTGCATCAAGGAAGGAGACCAAAGGAGAAGTGACCCATTCCAAACCTATATTTCTTGCCGTAGAAACTCCTTTATTATCGTCCAGACTACGTAAATCCAGTTTTATGGTCCCGTTTGGAAAAAAATAAGTAGTCCGAAAAAAGGCAATAATAGAAAGACTATCGTCGGTGGACGCATCATTTACGATAATTAACTGGCTGACAAAAGCTTGATTAAGCACAGATTTTATAGCTCTGCCTAGTGTTTTTTCAGCATTGTACACGGGGATGATAACACTTACCATTTATGGACTAATTAACACCATTTTACCCATAATATGATGATTTAACCATGCCAGTTTATAGATATAAACACCATTGGCGAGTACATCTCCGAAAGTATCTTTACCGTCCCAACCACCTGTTGTCAAATGAGTACCAACATGAAAACTACCGACATCTTCATTACTTAACTGCCGGACCAATAATCCTGTCATTGAAAAAATTTGAATATTATATTGAAGAATGTCAACACCAGCACTCAAAGAATAATGAAATCTGGTCCAGGTAGAGAATGGATTTGGATAGTTAACAAAACGAGTAAATTTTTGCGGTTTCACCACTTCAAAAATCCAGGTTTCACTATACTTGTCCATATTTAATTGCATTTTATAAGTTCCTTCTTCGCTAAAAAAGGGCTGCCAATAAATGCTAATTATGTGAGTATTTTCTATGGACTCAATAACCATTTTCACCCCTTCATAATCCCAAACAATCGGTTTCACCAATCCATTTGGCAGGGTTAAAAAAGCTATAATTTCAGATGAATCAACTTTTTCCACCCCCTTAATACTCGACATGATACCTTCGATAATACATTGTGGTCTTTGAGAAACAAAGGTTCCTTGTTGAGGTATCTCGCCATCTATTTGAAGGGAAAGGGATATTTTATATTTATTGGGCAGCTTAATACCTTTAATTTTTCCTTTGTTATTATTGGGATGAAAATCATTATTCGGCAATCCCCAATACCAGGCTAAATCTATCTCCCCCTCTAAACCTGCCAACGATAACTGCCAGGGAATCTTAAGCGTTTCAAAAGGGAGAAGAGGGCTAAAAGCCAAAGTGTGATCCGAAATTACGGTATTTCCTTGCTCTATTTTATAGGAAAGTCGGAGCGAATCGGTAGAAAAGGAACTTAAGTTTTCCAGCTGCCAATAGGCTAAAAAGTCTGAAGTACTAAGGGTGGAATCATACGATATATTGGGGATCAAGCTGACTTTAACCTCTGGCAAAGGATTGAACACCGCTTGAATTTTATTCAAACTCAAGGGTGTTCGTGTTAACCGATTAGTAATATTAAATTTTAATTGTAGGAAAGGCCAACTCGTTTTATTAAGTTGACCTTTTGAGATACCTAGTTTCACAGCCAATAAGCTATCTGTTTCACTAAAGAAAAAATCGTTTGTATTAACATTCCATTGATTAAACCCTTGAGAGATTGCCTTTTTCTCGAACAAAACGGGTTTAAAATGGGGAAAAGAAGGATTAAAACCAGCTATGACTATATCTATTGTGTCAAAAATCCCTACTTCTTCCTTAAAATCTATTTGTAATTCCTTCCACGAAAGAGCCGGGCCCAGTAAAGGGCTGGTAAACGAACCTTTATGCCAAACTTTTGATGGGTTACATTGGGCGTAAATAATATCATTGGGAAAAAGGGCCATAGATTCGTCCAATTTGCCAAAGCCCTTCCTAAAGTGAAAAATGTATGGAACAGCGCCCCTTTCCTTGAGCTCCCTGACTTTGGTGGCGCCAAATTTTTCTAATACAGAAAAAATATCTTTTCCATATTCAAGGGCATCTGCTTCCCAATACTCAGGACGATAATCACCATTTTCCCTTTCCTGAGCAGAATAAACAGAAACATAAGCACCAGTAGGAATGCCATTTTCAAGAAAAGAGATAAGTCCCTGACGACCTTCAGCATTCCGGGTATCAAATACCCATGCATTCATTGCATTGCCATTACTTTTAGCATGAAATAATCCGCCCGGTGGATTTTTTATCCAATGACCTTCCATGGTATCCCAAACCATCACCTGTATAGCCGCTGTCAGCAACCAGGGCCAGGGTGAGCCAATGGGTTGCCCATTATGTATAAATGAGGGAGGGTTCTCCACATCGTTCCATTTATTTCTGATAAGCACCGTATTAAACACGGTAGAAAAAACCCAATCTGGGACGTCATCCTCTTTCTTTTGCCATTGTAGTCCTTCTAATTTTCCCTCATTAAATTGACGTTGGGTACTTAAACTAATTTCATATAATGATTTATTATTATATGAAAATGATTGAAAGGGTAAATTGCCTAATATATAATTACTTGTTTCTTTAGGATAAGCACGCCAGTAGTACACTCCATTCAAAATCAATGGGAAAGGAACCATACCATGTAAGACAGAACTATCTTCTTTAAAAATTAACGCTTGATAAAAAATATCTTTGTCAAGCGTCAATGTGGTATCAGCATTTTGGGTCAAACCAACCAGTCCACTGCCTTTCCACTCCATTTGAATTTCCTGGGATGATAATTCGTCAGATGCTCTAAACAGCGAAAACTTATTTCCCTCTTTTAACAATCCATTGTCAATGGGGGATAAGGGAATAAAAAGCCTGTTTTCCACCTGCAAAGGAAATCCTTCCCCACCATCGTCATGAAAATAGGATATATTTATGCTTTCCTCCTTGGTTTCACCCATTCCATTTACCCATCTCTGTTGAATATATTTAACAAACAATCTATACTCCCCCTTCAATATATCTGATGGAATGGGAAGCACTAATTTTACTTTGTAATCAAGAGATTGCAAAGGAATAAATCCTACAAAAAGGATTTTTTCATCCAAACCCCTCATAGAAATTTCAACCTTAAGGGCTTCAAGTGGCTCTAAACCCAGGTGTGAAATTTTCCATTCCAACTGCATTGAATCAGAGGTAACTAATACAGGAAAAGGAAAAACACTGAAAGAATGAGGTGCAAAATCAGGTTTCGGAGATGAAGGAACAGGCAAATAAACGAGAGGATCCCCTTGAAAAGTTAACTGTTGTGCCATAGCCTGCAGCGGTTTATTACCCCCTTTCATTAGCTTCAATATACCATTATGTATGACTTTTCCCCAGGCGGGAAAGCCATCGTCCCCTCTTATTTGTTCAAGAACAACACTTCCCATTTCCGCTAATAAATGTAAAAAACCGACGCCTCTGGTTGCTGCAAAAGCAATGGCACCACTTTCAGGATAAAAAATAAATCGTTCGCCCTGGCTCCTGAATGAAGTAAAATGGTTTCCAGCATAACATCCCAATGATAAAAAAAAAGGTTGCTTATACCCATTATCGTATAAACGGGGATTGTCGATGTTAAAATCGAAGGTGCCCGCGGTTGAGTGTCCAAGAAAAATGATTAATCCAATGCCCTTATTTACCTTATCAAAAAATTGTTGAGAATACGGGACAAAAATAGGTTCATCATTTTCCTTAAAAAAAGAGGTCACATTGGGTGACCAGGGCAGTGCATCTAACAATTTAACGTAATTAGCTAATACCTCTCTGATATACTTTTTCTCGGGTTCATAGGTTCCCCCGCCCAATTGAATCACGCTTTTAACCCAGGCAGGATTTACCTCATTTGATTCTCTGTTTTTTTCAAAAAGGATCACCTTTTTTAGATAAAGAGATACTTCTTCCGGGGAAATAGCTGGAATCCGACCAAAGGTTGTCCATGGCAAATCATTTTCAAAGGAACTGACTAACATGGCATCACTTCCCGGATAACCCCAGGTGGGAAGTAAAGAGGGAAGATCTTCTTCTGACAACAAGCCATTAGGAACCCGGATTTTGCGAATATCTCTGTACTCTCTGCCTTTTCCAAGTAATAAAATACCCTTTAACTGATAATTTCTTTGAATTAACCTGTTTATAAATCCTCTGATAGCTAAAGGGTGATTTGGAATACCAAAAGCATATTGCATTTCGAGCTGTTTAATGTCTGAAATCCACGGAGAAAAGTTTCCACCCTCCACACTTTTTCTATACTCCGCATAGTCTGCCAACGGATTATTCCCCAATTTATCTGCGCTGAGCAGAGCATTTGATATCAATAACAGGTCAATATCTATCGGGGGTAAATCATGGGGAGAGAAGGAAATTTTAGGAAGGGAGACCCAGGATACGCTTTTCTCGGCCTGAATAAAAAATTGAAATTTTGTATCTATCGGAGGAATGGCCATAAAAAACAAGCCATTTTCATCAGTTTGGGTATGATATACCTCCTTGTCATTTAAGTTCCAAACAACTATCTGCGTTGATTTTTCATTGGTTTGTATGCCCATTGGCAAATAATTATCCCTATTTAAAATCTCAAAAGTATGTGACAAAGGTGTTTCAACGGCTGGATAATAAAGAGTAACACATCCGATAGCAAATTTATCATATTCGCCATTGGTAGTTTTTACTATGACTGAATTATGCTCCCGAAGTACCTCGGTATTCACATTAAATTCATAATTTTTAATTTTTGAAAAGGAAAATGTATCCGAACCGATAAAAGAATCATTAATGAAAAATTGTAACCTATGAGGCTCGTCGAAATCATTGGTAATCAAATGAATATTTAGGGTAGCACGAGCCCTTTCCTGGGCGGGTATCTTATGATTATAATTTTTAATACCAGGCGATGAAATATTAGTAATAAGTGTATTGTACCAATCGGAAGCAAAGCCTTCGTTTTCAAACTGTGAAGTGGCCCAATCGACGCCGACCCATTTATTGAATACCTTCATCGGTCTGTCATTATAGATCACTTGTTCCTTTAAAAAAACGATACCAGGCGACCAATTTTTAATAAGGGGCACTTGTCCCATAATTACCAGAGGGGCTGTCAGATTTTCTTTTCGTTGCCAGCTTAAAAAATAATAGGTAGTATCGGTAAATAAGCTAAACAAAGGATTTAGCCGGGGTAATGTTTTATTAAAAAGCAAATCGTCTGATTTTCCTTCATCTCCTTCTCCGTAAAACTCCAAATAGGAAGTAGGTGAAACTGTATTTGCATGATGGATAAAAAAAGGAATGGGAACACCTAATGCATAGAGTTGGAATTGATAATTAGACGTATCATTTAAATGAGGTAAGCCATATTTTATCAGCTCCTCTGTTGAAATTCTATAAATGCCTTTATTACCAATAGGAATAACCCAGTAATCCTGTCCCTTTTGCATCCAATCTTCTTTCATCCCATGTACACCCATGGTGGAAGAAGTTTGAGAAAAGGAATCATTCGCTATTAAAAACAGACCTAGCAAAAGGAGACATCGCAACATTTATTTTTTGATGCAAGGTATGCTGCATTTTAATAAGCTAACTGAGAGAGTAAGGACAGAAATGCTCTTTTTCCGACCTGCTTAAAGAGTGGAAAGCAGTTGAATAAGTTTAGCTGAAATTACCTCCAGGTCAGTACCGAAAGCAAAAATGCCATCGGTATGTCCGGCCATAAACATCATATTCCCATCAGCCACTGTTGGGTCACTCAATAATCTCTCAATTTCCTTCACCATTTCAGGACTGCCATAAGTTGCTTCAGCAGCGGTTGTTGGCAGGGTGAAAAGATACTTTTGCCATAATTTTTCATGATGAACATGAATCACGGCATTTATATGAGGTAAAATAGTATAAAATGCTGCATGGCTCATCGCTTCTGAGGAAGCAATATGAGGCCCCGTGCACCAAAGTTTATTTTGAATAGGATCGGTTTTTAAAACCAAAGAAAAATGGGCGCTGGAAAGCATTGGTACTGAGCCGGTAGCAGAACCCGAAATCACAAACGAATTGGATTGACCATTTCTTTGACTAATATTTCCAAAGCCAATGCCGTCGGGATAAGCGCCAATAAGGTCGTACTTAAGCATTAATTGCCGGTGAACAATCAAAGCATCTGTTACTGAGGACTCAAAAGGCGGGGAAGGATGCCAAAAAGCCTCGTATTTAATATAACCCTCATCTATCATAATCCAAAAAACTGGCTGATATCCTTCTCATTTGCTGGACAAATACCTTTAGCGGTAATTAAGCCCCCGGTAATAAGTCTGGCGGGCGTAACGTCAAAACCAAAATTTGCCGCTGGAGCATCAAAGGGAGAAATACGTATCTTTTCTATTTTTGTGCCATTCCAACCTTCTATCCAATGCACTTCGTCCGGACTGCGTTCCTCAATGGGTATTTCCTTTATCCCGTCAGCGATATTTGCATCTAAAGAAGACAAAGGCAAACCCACATAAAAAGGAATTTGATTATCAAAAGCAGCTAATGCCTTAAGATAAGTTCCAATTTTATTAGCTACGTCCCCATTTCGGGTAGTCCTGTCCGTGCCAACTATGACCATGTCAACCAGTCCATGTTGCATGAGATGGCCACCGGCATTATCGGTAATGAGTGTAAAAGACACCTTCTGTTCTTGTAATTCAAAGGCAGTTAAACGGCTTCCCTGGTTTCTTGGTCTGGTTTCATCAACCCACACATGAACGGGGATTCCTTCCTTTTGAGCAGCATAAATAGGAGCAGTAGCTGTACCAATATCAATACAAGCTAACCAACCAGCATTACAATGGGTAAGAATATTAACGGGTTTCCCCGTTTTAGCATATATTTTCTTTATTACTTCAAGGCCAGCCTGTCCAATGGCTTCACATTCCTTTATGCTATCGTCGCACCATTTTTGAGCTGTTCTCAAAGCAACGGAGATAGCTTTTTCCTTCAAGGTAAGGAGTTCATCCAATGGCTGATCAGCCAATGCTGTCAATGCCCTTTTTTGCAATTCAATAGCATAAAAGAGATCTACTGCGGTAGGTCGGGTAACGGCAAGTCTATCTGAAACAGACGATATAAAATCAGTGAAGGAAACATCTTCCGACATATCTCTGGTAGCCAGATAAAAAGCGAAAGCAGCGGTAGCGCCAATTTGCGGTGCACCACGAACTGCCATATTTTCAATGGCAGAAGCCGCGTCTTCTAAATTTCTTAAGGTAAGAATTTTTATTGAAAAAGGGAGTTCGCGCTGATCTAACACACAAACATCACCTGAGGAATCTTCATTTAACCAAATAGTCCAGTAATATTTATTTTGTAGAACCATTTATACGGATTAAATAATCATCGAATAGATCGATACCTATCTGCATTAGGGGCGTCGATACGCATAAGCACTCTGGAAAATATATCTTTTTCCTCAGGGGTTCCTCTTTTAAAAATTTCAGTTAATTCTAAGGCCTTGGCATTAACAAAAATTTGGGTAATCATGGCATTTGGATAGGCCATATTCACTTTTTCAATATTTGTAAGAGCTTCCGTTAAAATCACCCTTGCTTTAGCCGCATCCTGGTGCATTACATCCATGGCGAGGCGATGATAAATGTACATTGCTTCTCTATAGGCTCTGCATCGTGGAGAAAGAATATTTTCCAACAACCAATATCTATTTCTACTTCCGTCGGTACCCCATCCTGTACCATTCCCCTGGGGAGCATTTGAAATAATATCAAAAGCGTTTTGAAACGATTGATTACCTCCATTCAAGGCAAAAGAATCACCATCGAGACCTAAGATAACAAACGCATAAAATGACAATACACTACTTAAGTTATCAACATAAGTATTTTTAGAATACTGAATAGGCTGAAACTGCTCGTAAAAGAAAACAAAATCTTTATCGATATGATTGATCAGCGTAGTGGCATAAGTGCCGGCGCCAAAAACGGGTCTTGTCGCTTGAATAGCCAATTCAGCTTTGAAGGAAGTGGCGGACAATTCTTCCTGAATGGTAAGTAAAAAATTACCCTTTATACGTTCATAAGGCTGATAATTATTTTCTGTCCACCGGGTAGTATTGAGAAACTCATTGATACTTTGTTCCAGCGTAAGAAAAACTTTTGGATCTACCGTCTGTAGCTTTTGGGTATTTATCTTTACAGAAAAATTAAATTCCTGGGCATGGACTGAAACGCTAAATAATAAAAAAAGCAGTATTAGTCTCATGATATCATTTTTTGGAACTTAATTAATCCTCAATTTCTTTTTCTACATAACGGTGAGCTATATCCCCACGGATGAACTCTTCTAAAGCGATAATAGAAGGGTTGGGCAGACGCTCGTAGAATTTAGAAATTTCAATTTGCTCTTTGTTTTCACTGATTTCCTCAATGGTCTCAGAACTAACGGCAAATTCCTCCAACTTATTATTTAGCTCGCGTTTAAGCTCAATACTTAATTGCTGAGAGCGCTTAGAAATGATAGCCAATGCTTCGTAAATATTGGCTGCTTTCCCAGATATACCGTCAATATCGCGAGGTTGAACATTTGGGTCAACACCCTGAACTTTAGTTTTAATATCCATATTATTGAAATAAGTTAAGCTTTTTAATAATCTCCTCTTTGAAGTTAGTTACTTCCTTAACGTAAGTTGACTTTGGGTATTTCCGCAAAAACTCGTTTACTCTTTTTTGCGCATCTTCCAATCGTTCTTTACGCTTTTCGTAGATACTATTTTCCGCCAGCAAGAAAGCGGAACGAATAATCATCACGCGAATATTCATGGCATTTTCAGTCTCTGGAAAATCCTTTAATAGATTTTCATAAGATTGAATAGCCGAGTTATATCTCCTCATATTAAAATAAAGACGACCCTCATCTAATACTTTTTCCTCCAGTTTATCACGCATTCTTTCAATGAGTTCATTGCACTGAGGAACCCTTTCACTATCGGGATAAGTATTTATAAAGAGTTGTAACTCACTAATTGCCTGCAAAGAATTCGTTTGATCTAGCCGGAAATTTGGAGATAATTGGTAATTTGAGTAGGCGGACATAAAATCTGCCTCTTCTTTTAGGGGACTATTTCCGTAAGTCTGCGTAAAATTTTTGAAGTAGCTGGAGGCAGAAGTATAATTCCCCAAATAATAAAAAGTGAAAGAATATTTATAATAAATCTCTTCCGCTTCCTTTTTACCGCGGTAACTACTAATGATTAGCTCGAGCAGTGTTTGAGATTTTTGGTACTCCTCATCTTCATAATAATCCATCGCAGCAGTATATAATCGCTCTGCGTCCCCTGAGGTACGAATCTTTTCAAACTCGCCCTTACAGCCGGAGAAAATCAATGTGCTCAGCAGCACAGATAAACCTAAAAGAATTGTTCTTGTTTTCATAGATTTGCAAAAGTAGGTCTTTTTTATCAATTCTGTAGAAATATCGAAAAGTAATGCCTCAAGAGGATAAAAAATTTGAAGAATTATTTCTTCCTTTCGTAGAATCTTTATTTTCCTTTGCTTATCATTTGACCAGGCAGGAGGAAGATGCACAAGATTTAGTTCAGGAAACGCTTTTAAAGGCATTCAAATCGATAGATACTTTTCAAAGAGATGCAAATCCTAAGGCATGGTTGTTTTCCATTTTAAAAAATAGCTATATTAATGCCTATCGAAAAAAGAAGCGACTCCCAAAGGAAGTTAATTTTGAAGATAAAATTGAGCTTCCCGACGCTACCGACTTAAGGCAAGAAATATTTGATTCTTTACTGGACGACGAGGTTACCCGGGCCATTTATCAGTTGAGCGACACTTACCGTATAACGCTTTTACTTAGTGACCTTGAGGATTTCAGTTATGAGGAAATAGCTGAAATTTTAAAATTACCCATGGGCACGATTCGTTCAAGATTATTTCGTGCACGAAAAATGTTGAGGGAAAATTTAAAAAAATATGCCTTAAGTAAGGGTATAAAAGATAAATCGACTTAATATTCCTTTTTAATTCTGCTTATCGTAAGAATTTGATAACTTCGTGTCATACCCAATCAACATGAAAAAATCAGTCTCGCCGGAGGAGGAAGCAAAATTAAGCAGAACTTTAACCCCCCTTATGCTTTGGGGATTGGGGGTAGGCTATGTTATTTCTGGCATGTATTTCGGGTGGAATCTGGGTCTGGAGAAAGGGGGAACCCTGGGATTGGCGATAGCTACTTTTTTCATTATTATTTTATATGTCACCTTTACTTTTAGTTATGCCGAACTAGCCTCGGCTATTCCCAAAGCTGGAGGCGGTTTCGATTATACAAGAAGAGCGTTTGGCGATACCTGGGGATTTGTTGCCGGGATGGCCCAAAATATAGAATTTATATTTGCCCCACCAGCCATTGCTTTTGCTATTGGCGCTTATTTTAATTTATTTTTCCCTTCCGTACCCATTATTGTCATATCGATTATCAGCTATATTCTTTTCACGGCGCTTAACATACGGGGCGTTAAAATTTCCGCTCTTTTTGAACTGGGTATCACTCTTTTTGCCGTTGGTGAATTGTTACTTTTTGCAGGCATTACCCTTCCCCACTTTTCTTCCGACGCCTTCTTCGAAAATTCGTTGCCCAATGGTATCTCCGGCATATTTGCAGCCCTTCCCTTTGCCATTTGGTTTTTTTTAGGCCTTGAAGGGGTTGCTAATGTTGCTGAGGAGACTATAAATCCTCAGCGAACCATAAAAGTGGGCTTTAGCTCTGCTTTAATTACTTTAATCGTCTTGTGTCTATTGGTTTTTGCTGGTGCAGTTGGTGTAGGTGGCTGGGAAAATATTGTATATAGAGCTGACGGTTCCACCTCTGATTCTCCCTTACCATTAGCCTTAATAAATATTGTAGGTGAAAATAATTTCCTATACCATTTACTGATAACGGTAGGTTTATTTGGACTTATTGCTTCTTTCCACGGACTTATTCTTGCGGCGGGAAGGGCTAGCTATGAATTTGGTAAGGTGCGTTTTGCCCCACCTGTTTTTGGTAAAATACATCCGACTTTTCACACACCTGCCAATGCCTTATTATTAAATATGGGCATCGGAATCTTAGCCTTATTAACGGGAAAAACAGCGGAAATAATAACTATTGCTGTCTTTGGTGCCCTGTTTTTGTATTTCTTTTCAATGATCTCCCTAATAAAATTGAGAATGAGTGAACCGGAACTACCTCGACCATTTAAAGTTCCATTTTATCCTCTTTTTCCTTATACTGCGCTCATCATCACCCTGGTAGCATTGATTGCTATGATCATTTTTAATCTCGTTTTGTTCCTGTTATTTTTCAGCATCATGCTAATTAGCGTATTTATATTTTTAAGGCTTAAAAAAAACATATTATAAATCATGGACATAGCCAGCATTTTAAAATACGTTGCCAATCATCCTGCCAAAAGGGTAAAAGTAGCCGTTGCCGATATCGACGGCATTTTAAGAGGCAAATATATTTCCTCGGAAAAATTTGTCTCCATCATTGAAAAAGGGATGGGATTTTGTGATGTTATCTTTGGTTGGGACACGGAAGATGCGCTGTATGATAAAGGTAAAATAAGTGGCTGGCATGCAGGTTTTCCCGATAGTCCCGCAGTGTTGGACGTACATACTTTTAGGAAAATTCCATGGGAAAATGACCTTCCATTTTTCCTTGGCGAAATGGATCCCCTATCCAGTCATGCAGCAGCGGTCTGTCCAAGGCAATTATTGAAAAATACGCGCGTTACCGCAAATAATATGGGTTTTACCCCCATTTTCGCCCAGGAATTTGAATGGTTTAATTTTTCAGAAACGCCTCATTCTGCCAACGATAAACAGTATAAAAATCTACGCCCTTTGACCCCGGGTATGTTTGGTTATTCTGTATTACGAACCTCATTACACCAGGATTATTTTAATGCCTTGTTTGACGGCCTGACTCAGTTCGGCATTCCCATTGAAGGCTTGCATACAGAAACAGGACCAGGTACTTATGAGGCCGCCATTGAATATTCGGGTATTTTAGAAGCCGCTGACCGGGCAGTCTTATTTAAAACGGCTGTTAAGGAAATAGCTTACAGACATGGTATTATGGCCACTTTTATGGCGAAAATAGATGAAAATCTGCCAGGTTGTGGAGGACATGTTCATCAAAGTCTCTGGAATACTGAAGGGGGGAGAAATCTTTTTTATGATGAAAATGATCCACAAAAACTCAGTGACCTCGCTCGTTCTTATCTGGCTGGTCAACTCTATTGCCTTCCTCATATTTTACCTATGTTCGCCCCAACCATAAATAGTTATAAGCGCTTAGTGGAAGGTGCCTGGGCGCCAACTACCCTTACCTGGGGCATCG
>JAFMBH010000135.1 GCA_017858735.1 Bacteroidota bacterium | reverse complement strand
CACATCGATCAGATCAATGTAACCCCGTTCAACCATTTCTTCCTTTTTAATAATGAGTACACTGGCTGGGGCAACCCTTATATCTTCTGCTTTTTTTGAAACGGCACTCACCGTAATAACCTGATTTTTTTCTATTATTTGTTTAACGAGACCGTCAAAAATAAAATGTTTTGCAGGACCTTGATAATCAGGATTAGACTGAATAATTTTCCTTATATATTTAGACGCAAGCGCTATAGAATCTTCGGCAATGGCAATTAAAGAAAGCAATCTATAGGCATCATTTGTTAATTTTAAATCTGAAAATTTTTCATTCATAAAACAACGAATGATGGGTTGTTTTGCCTCAGAAAACAGGCCTGCTTCGTAATCTTGTGAAGCGGCAACCAGGGCAGATTGATCGCATTGAGCTAAGGTATTGAACTTTAAAAAAGTCAAAAAACAAACTGTTAAAACAAGTAATTTAAAGCCATTACACATGATAGATTTCCTTTGTTTCTGGTAATTAAACTTAAATATAAGCTTTTAATTATTAAATAATTTACCCTCCTTTGCATATTCTCTTTTTATACCAAGTAAAACATCTTGATTAGTAATTATTTTTGAATTATTCTTTCTGGCATTTAACCAGGCGAACTGGACGGCATTATTAATAAATCCACCTGCAATTTCATAATCATTAGCTATTTTTAAAACATCCACCTGATTTTCACCAGGCAGGCGGAACAAAGCCTTTTCCCAAAGCTTTACTCTTTGGCTGACACCTGGTAATTTAAAATAAACGATAGACTGAAAGCGGCGTAGAAAGGCACTATCAATATTAGGTTTAAAATTGGTTGCCAGAATAATCAGGCCTTGAAATTCCTCAATTCTTTGTAATAAATAAGAAGTTTCCTGATTGGCGTATTTATCCTTTGCGTCCGTCATTTCCGTTCTTTTACCAAATAAGGCATCGGCTTCATCAAAAAATAAAATCCAGTTTTTATTTTCAGAAAGCTGAAATAAGGTAGATAAATTTTTCTCTGTTTCACCAATATATTTCGACACAATTTGGGATAAATCGATTCGATAAACATTTTTACCGCATTCTTTACCCATCAACGTCGCTGTCAATGATTTCCCTGTTCCCGGTGGGCCATAAAAAAGCACCCGATACCCTTTCATCCAACCCGAATGAGAAACATTATCCCATTCCGGGTTATTTTTTTGATTTATCCAAACCTTTATGGTTTCAATTTCATCATAAGCATTGGTATCAAGCACTAAATCGTCCCATGTCATAGCAGAATGTAACATTTTAGCTGGAAACTTTGAACTAAAGGGAGGTTCATAATCTTCCCCTGATGTTAACAGCGAAAGCGTTTCTTCGGACATAGTAAGCTGTCCACTTAAGCGTGGTTCAGAAGATTTCGCCTCTTCTAAGGTCAAAATATTGAATGCAATAAACGTATGAGAAACATCGAATAATTTTGCGGCGGTAGCTCTGGACAAAAGATCATTTCCAGCCATTAAAAAAACGGCCGTTTCGCCCGTTGGTAAAAAACCATTATGATTCTGCCCGGCTAATCCACCAAAAATAGTATAAAATCTGCCAGTTATGGAATCTTTAATTAAAAATGGATCCAATAATGAAGGCTTAATATGTGGAATTAAACACAATAATAAAATAAGCCGCTCTCCTGATTTTAATTGATAATGTTTAACATAACGAGCATATATACTATCATCTTCTGATATATCGGGTCCGGGATGAAGTTCGAAGGGGTCACCTAATTCGTTATTAAAAAAATGTGCCAGACGGGCATTTAAAAATGCGTCGAACCAGATAAATTCCTTCTCAATGGTTAAAATATTTTGAACAAGTGCATTATTCGTCATAAAAAAGGATGCATTTAAAGTAAAAGTAAGAAATTAGCGTTAATAAATAAGTATGAAGGAAATAAGAGAAATAATAAATGCCTACAATAAAGCCAGAAAAAATGAAAAAAGACTGGCTTTGGCTACCTTGGTCCACTTAAATGGTTCGTCGTATAGAAGACCAGGCGCCAGGATGATTGTCGATGAGGAGGGACAACTTACCGGCGCCATTAGTGGAGGATGTTTAGAAGGTGATGCCTTAAGAAAGGCAGTGTTTTGCATACATACGCAAATACCCAAATTGGTAGTTTATGATACCAGCGACGAGGAGGATGCCACCATAGGAATTCAACTGGGATGTTCAGGAATTATCCAGGTACTTTTTGAACCCATCGATGAAAACGACCCTTTAAATCCTATTGAATTACTCAAAAAAGCCATTCATAAAAGACAAAATACGGTTTTAGTCACTTTATATGCGCCCCAAATTAAGAAAGGTGACACCGTCGGAACGTCTATTTTGCTTGAGGATTCTGGCGAATTTCATAATAATTCAACTTTTCAGTTTGTTCCCGAGACGCTGATGCAGGATATCAATGAAACATTGACGATCAAAAAAAGCTCATTTAAAAGCTATAATCTTAATGATCATCCGTTTAGTGCTTTTCTTTCATTCATCTCTCCCCCAATCTCGTTAGTTATTGTAGGCGCGGGAAATGATGCTATTCCGCTCCAGTCTATCGCAGAAACACTTGGCTGGGAGGTTACTATTGTCGATGGACGTCATACTTACGCAAAAATAGAACGGTTTTCAAGCGCCTGCCAGATTATAGTAAGTAAACCAGAAAAAGTTTTACAACAAATACCCATTGACGAAAAAACAGTTTTTGTGCTAATGACGCATAATTACAATTACGATTATGCGATTTTGAAAGCATTATTAAGCAAAAATGCACCCTATATTGGCGCATTGGGCCCAAAAAAGAAACTAGATAATATGATTACAGATCTGAAAGCAGAAAACATTTTCCTGAATGAGAGACAGAAAAACATACTATACGGTCCCGTAGGTTTAGAATTAGGGGCGGAAACGCCAGCTGAAATTGCATTGAGTATCACCGCAGAAATTATGTCGGTAATGCATAACAAAAAAGGAGGATCTCTGAGAAATCTTTTAACAGAAATCCATCCCCGGTATTTTTCAAATGAATAAAATGAAGCCTTCTTCTTTAGATAACTACCAATGAAGAAGCGCTGCACCCCAGGTAAATCCGCTGCCGAAAGCAGCCAGACAAACCAAATCACCCTCTTTTATTTTTCCATTTTCCCAAGCTTCACAAAGAGCAATAGGAATAGATGCGGCGGTAGTATTTCCATATTTTTGGATATTATTCCAAATTTTATCATCGGTAAGTCCCATCTGTTTTTGAACAAACTGACTAATTCGCAAATTGGCCTGATGAGGAATAAGCATATCAATATCAGATTTATCCAAACCATTTTTCTTCAATGCTTCACCAATAACCTCTGGAAATTTCTGAACGGCCATTTTAAAAACAAACTGTCCGTCCATGGTGGCTGCCACCAGATTATTTTTAACCATGTGTTCCGTCACAAAAATACCACCATAAGCGGTGTCTGGAAAACCGTAATCAATCTCCGTTTCAACACGACTGGCATGATACCCACCATGACAACCGGGACTCAGTGTAGCCAATTTTTCTGCATAAGTACCATTGGCATGCAAATGTGTCGATAGAATGCCTTGTTTTTCATTTACTGCTGGTTGTAAAATAACAGCCCCTGCACCATCACCAAAAATAACGGTAACATTTCTTCCATCATTTGAGTAATCTAAACCCATGGAATGCATTTCAGAACCAATCAATAGAATATTTTTATACATTCCCGTTTTAATAAACTGATCGGCAACAGACAGGCCATAAATAAAGCCGGAACATTGATTTCGAATATCCAGGGCACCACATTCTGTTTTAGTAATACCCAGTTCCCTTTGAACCAAAACGCCGCAACCTGGAAAATAATAGTCCGGAGAAAGGGTCGCAAAAATGATAAAATCAATATCTTCAGGACTTATACCCGCACGTTCAATGGCGACAGCAGCCGCTTTTGCCCCCATGGTGGTAGTGGTCTCTTTGAAATTTGTCGCATAACGTCTGGATTGTATGCCCGTTCTTTCCTGAATCCAGGCATCATTGGTATCCATTCTTTGAGCTAAATCATCATTGGTTATGATATTATCAGGTAGATAGCTACCGATGCCGGCAATTTTAGTCTTAAACATGAAAGGATTGGTTTTATTTTTTGCTAAAATAGCGAAATTTCTCTAAATAGAAAAAAAAAACGTACTTTACGGCTTTTACGACCTAACCAACAAACACCTTTTTCCGATATTGCCACGGAAACCATGATAACAAAAAAAACAGAAACGTTAAAAAAATATTTTGGATTTGACACTTTCAGAGAAAATCAGGAAAGTATCATTCAGGCTTTGATTGACGGAAAAGATGTGCTTGCCCTAATGCCCACGGGGGGTGGAAAATCGATTTGCTACCAATTACCCGCCTTATTAATGAAGGGAACCGCCATCGTTGTGTCGCCATTAATTTCATTAATGAAAGATCAGGTGGGTGGTTTGCGCACCAACGGCATTCCAGCTGCCTTTATAAATAGCAGTTTAAGTTCAGCCGTTATCGCACAAGTAGAAAATGACTTTGTAAACGGCGCATTAAAACTACTCTATGTATCTCCGGAAAAACTAATATCCGCCTCATTTTTCTCTTTACTTCAAAAGGGGAATATCAATCTTTTTGCCATAGATGAGGCTCATTGTATTTCCTCATGGGGACACGATTTCAGACCGGAATACGCTAAACTCGGTTTTATAAAAAACCAGTTTCCAGACATACCTATTATTGCCTTAACGGCTACGGCCGACAAAATAACCCGACGTGACATTGTAGATCAGCTAAAACTTCACCAACCGGAAACGTATATAAGTTCATTTGACAGACCCAATATTCATCTGGAAGTCAGACCTGCTTTAGACCGGTTTAATCAAATATTGTCCTTTATAAAAAGTAAAAAGGGTCAGAGTGGTATCATTTATTGTCTTAGCAGAAAATCAACAGAAACGCTGTCGGCGAAGTTAAATGCCAAAGGTATTAAGGCGTCTCCCTATCATGCGGGACTTTCTCCCTCAGAACGCAGTGATATTCAGGATGCATTCACTTTTGACAAGACGCCAATCATTTGTGCAACCCTGGCATTTGGTATGGGTATAGATAAATCATCTATTCGGTGGGTCATACATTATAATATACCTAAAAATATTGAAAGTTATTATCAAGAAATTGGACGTGGTGGAAGAGATGGCGCAGCAGCAACAGCTTTGCTCTTTTATGGATTTGCAGATATTGGTATTCTAAGAGATATTCTAAACGATTCAAAAGGGGAAAAAACAGAACTGCAACTGGCCAAGTTGAACAGAATGAAGGAATATGCCGAAGCGCTTATTTGTAGAAGAAAAATATTATTAGGTTATTTTGGTGAGTTCTTACCCGATAATTGTGGAAACTGTGATGTATGTCTCAACCCCCCAAATTATTTTAATGCCACCCGTCTCGCTCAAATGGCTCTTTCCGCTATCACCCGTCTAAATGAAAAAGCTACCCTTTCCATTTTAATAGATGTTCTGAGAGGCTCACACAGAAAGGAAATTACTGAAAATAGTTTCCACCTAATTAAAACTTTTGGCGTTGGCCGTGAATATCCTGCCGAACAATGGTACTACTATATTACCCAATGGATTAATATGGGTTTCATTGAAATTGCCTACGATGCCGGAAATGTTTTGCGCCTTGGAAGCGGCAGCAGAGAGGTGCTTTTTGAAAATAAGGAAGTGCAATTAGTTAAAATGTTAACCATTGCGCAAAGAAAAGAAAAAGAAGCTGCAAAAGAATTTGTTGCGACCAAAAAATCACAGCATTACGAAACACTCTTTAATATACTGGTTCAGGTGCGTTTTAATCTCTCCCGAAACGCAGGCATTCCTCCTTATCAGATTTTTCCTGATACTGCCTTGATGGAAATGGCCAGAAAAAAACCGATTGATCATAAAGATTTAATGGAGGTAACTGGTGTAAGTGAAGCAAAGGCTTTAAACTATGGCGCAAGTTTCTTGTCCGCTATCAGAGAATTTTTGGAGGGCCAGACAAATAATAATCCAGGCGTTACCCATCTTTTAACCTATCACAGAGTGCTTGAAGGTCACGATGTAGAAGACATTGCAAGCATGAGAAAATTGGCTACTTCCACTATTCAAAGTCATATCGTCAAACTTTATGTTGAAGATTTAATAACTGATATTCAACAGTTTATAAGTAAAAAAGAAATTGATTTAATGCTTGCAGAACCCGATGTTCACAATAAAGAGGTTTCTATCAATGATTTATTTGAAAAATGGAATGGCGCCTTTTCCTATTTTCAGATAAGGTTGTTACAAGCTCACCTAAAAAAAATATCAAGATAGTCTCTCGCCGACGTAAAATGCCGTTTGTTTTATTGGTCACCAGGAATTCTGTCAGGATAATCCGTTATGATTCCGTCAACACCTAGTAGCATGAGTTTTTTCATCTGCTCTGTATCATTGACCGTCCAGGGAATAATTTTCATACCCATTTTATGGCATTGTTCCACGGTAGCAAAGGTTACTTTTTCAAAATATGGACTATAAATCGCTGGCGTAAATCCAAGGAAATCAATTTGCTGTTTTACATCCTCTACTTTTTCAACCAAATAAGCTAAAACCCATTCTTTTTCCTTTTCATGTAAATACCTTAATGCACGAGGATCGAAAGATTGCACAGATGTAAGGTCTTGTATTTTTAATTTTTTTATCTCTTTTCTTACTATTTCAGCAAAAAGATTGACTTCAGGAGTGAAAATGCCATCAGACGAAGGATTAGATTTTATCTCAATATTAAATTGAGGCATAGATTTATTCGCCTTTTTGGCATAACGCTTAACCTCATTTACGACGTCACTCAACAAAGGTTTATAAGCAAAAATGGCTTTTTGTTCTGGAAAAGATGGGTTTCCCCTACTACCACAATCGCACTTTTTGATCTCTTTATAATCCATTTTATATAGATTAACTTCTTCTTTTTTCTTGCCATTAAGGGAGTTGCCTTCAGCATCGAGGCAAATTTTAGCATTTAACCACGGCTCGTGAGAAACCACTACTTTTCCATCGGCTGAGATAACGACATCCAATTCGAGGGTAGTTATTTTTGGAAATGACAAAGCCGTTAAAAAAGCAGGCAACGTGTTTTCAGGCGCCAGGCCTCTTGATCCTCTATGACCTTGCCAAGCAAATGTCTTATTATCCGTTCCTTGCGCTTG
>JAFMBH010000134.1 GCA_017858735.1 Bacteroidota bacterium | reverse complement strand
ATGAGATGAAATATGTGCAAATCAATATCCTTTTTAGTCAGACTTCCTAAACCTCTTTCTAAATAGAAGTTTAAAAAATCAGCTGCAAAAACTTGTAATCTATCTGGTTCTGTTATCATAATGATATTCGTTTGTCCTGGTCAATAATCCTTAAATATTGCTGTTTGAGTGCTTCCACATAATCTTCTACGTCTTGTTGTGTTTCCAATTGTGGCTTTTTAAATGGCACTTTCACACTATCTCTTGGTACAAAAACAATTCTTGGTTTTGGAGGCGCGGTACTTCCGGGTTCTGCTGGTTTGGGTGGATTTGCCCACTGGCTCATCCATTCCAATTGTTTCTGATACGTTTCGGAATTTGTAAAACTTGCCTTTGACCTGATATTTCCAATAAACCGTTCACCGCTAATTTCATTCACAGCAGCTTCAAAAGGTCTCAAAATATCTATTTGTTGTGTTGAAGAAAGTTTTCCAAAATCCTCAAATGACCTTAGTTTTTCTATCGTATGCTTTACGGAATCAACAGCAGACTCTCTTTCTGATTTTATTTTATTTAAAACTTCTTGTTTAATATCCTCCAATGCGGTCTTGGCTTCCTGCATCAAATTGCCTTTGTAGGGGGCCGGACTTTCCTTGACTAAACTAAGTTTTTCAATGCCTGATTTATCAATGTAATTAAAATTGGCATTGTTGCTGTCAAGGTAAAATAACACATTTTCAAAAATCTCTTTTTGTGCACCATTCATGAATTTCTTTACAGCGTCTAATACATTTTCCTTATCATCTAAAAGACTGTCCTGGTATTGGTCAAAGGCAACAAAAAAATAAGGATGTTCCTTTTCCGCTACTAATTTCAAGCGATAAATTGGTTCATTAAGCGATTCAATAAACTTAAATCTGTTGCGCAAAACATAGATTTCTGAAAGATCCTTTACTTCTTTTTCTAACCTAATTTTGAATAAACGGGAAATCTCCTTTGGCTCATTACCCAGATTAGGTTCATTGAAATAATCCTGATAGAAATTTTTAAGCTTTTGAACTTGGGTAGGCTGTATCTCTTCTTCGAGCTCAATAATGGTATTGGCATATTGATTATTTTTTTGGAGTGCCTCTAAAACCGCCCGGTCATTTATATTATTCCCATCTTGTTTTAAGCTGATTTTATTTCGTTTAAATAGCTTTGCGATAATACAAAGTACCGCAGTTTGATACCAGCCATAAGGTCTTGCACCAAAGGTTTCTATTAAACTTTTAATCGTTGTTCTCTCATGGCTTGATTTATTTCGTTGAATGCGATTCAACACTTCAACCTCAACTTCATGGAGGGTGTCCAAAAATAAAATATCATCTTGACTTTGAATGATTCTTTGAAGATGCACTTCGGTAAAATCAACCGTTAGCATCTTGAGATTGGTGTAAATGGTTTTAATGAGTTGTTGAACTCCCTGATTGATTCTGTTTTTAGGGTCACGACTACCAATATCAGTCAACTCAGAACCATTTAGTAATATTTTGGCATCACTGATATTTTCTTTCAGCTGATTTAAAACAGTTCTTTTACGATCTTGATTTTGTTGAGCTCTTTCAGCCAAAATGCGTTGCTTAGTGGCATCCAATGAGGGTGAATTGGTGGTTTGAATATATTTTTCTGTCTTTTTTATTAGTCTCAATTCGTCAAACAATCGCTTGTCTTCAGGCAAATAAATGATGAGATCATTGGGTCTTCCAGCTGACCACATATTGATATTTACGGTAGAAATAGAATTTGCGTTCAATGGCGTAATAAAGTGTACATAAAAATCCTTATCCCGACCAATTGTATTATCGTCCAGTTTTTTACCAAATTCATAAGGTTGATTATTTAAATCAAGTTTAACCTTGGAATCCCGAAGTATTTCCTCAAATAAAAATTCTGACAATAAACTTCCAGGGGCTGTTGGATCTATATCGGTACTTTTAATTTCGTTCTCAATATCCTTTTCATGATTGGTTAGATACTCATAAAATTCACCCGCTGATCGTTGGATATACGTTTGATTTTCCAGTAAATTCAAAGCCTCCTGAACTTGCTTATGAAAAACGGAAAGATTAATATCGAAGGATGGAAGCAGTAAAATGGCAATGTTTGCCACATTTGCCTGGAAGCCTTTTACATATTTGACCAGAAAAAGCGCTTTTAAAACATCCTTCGCCAGTTCAGACTCTAAGGTTCTGTCAGCCTGAAGAATATCGCTCTGAATATTACTTTGCAACACATCTTTGATACCCTCATACATCTGCGAAAAAGAAACAATATGCCCAAGGTCCTTTTCTGCATAAGTCTTTGCTACCTGTTGGAAAACCCCAAGCATGGAGCGTTCTCCGACAGATTGCTGACTGCCTATGAAAGCATTGTGGTCTGACAAAGCTTTAATAGCAGCCTGAAAAAGGTCGAACTGATAAGGAATGAAGGGATAGGTATTGACAAAATGTTCGGAATCGCGATAGGTCTGATATTGCCTTGAATTATCGTTGAATTTTAAAAGCGTTTTGACATTATTTTGTTCCTTCTCGTAAATGCCATTCAATAATATATTTGAATCGTCATTTTTAAGCAACAATCGTTTTTGAATTACTTCATCTGCATTGGCACTGGTAAGAGGAAGTTTTACGGAAAACCTGGCTTGAATTCTTGTAAAGTCATGTTTTCGTTGCGCATTTATTTCCCCTAACGTGGCATCTAAATCATTCTGAGAAGTTACTATTAAAAAAGAATGACCGTTTGTTTTAACTGCCAATTCTTCTGCAATGGTTTGCAAACTCAACATGAGTTTTACATTATCGGCAATAAATTGTCCAACCTCATCAGCCAGAAAAATAAGCCTTGAACCCTTGGGTTTAGTACTTAAATAAGTGCCAACCATTTTAGCAAAGCTATCAATATCTAATTTGTAATTATTTATTTGATTATCAATCGTCCTATTGGCGTCCTCTAAAGATATCCCTTTTATGTCGGCATAAATGGATGCCAATTCATGTTGATTGAGGAAGATAGCCTCCCTACCCTTTTCCCAGCTTTTATTAAATCTGGTTTGATATTCTGTTTTAAAAAATTCATACTGACCAATACTCTCCAGATATCTTTCTATTTCCGCAATTTCAGGATTCAATGGATCATAGCCCAGCATTTGATTAAAAACTTTCAGAAATACGCTCATGACAGCGTCAATGGAAGAACCCATACTAATGATTCCATCAGATTTAGCGGCAATATTAAATAGAATACACTGGGTAGGAATGCCCGCTACTATTTTAATGTTTCTTTCCAACTCAAAATCTGATGAAGCCTTTTCAGCAAAAATATCAGCGCATTTAAGACCATTAATCTCTCTGTTTTGCAAAACCAAGGAGAGCATTTTAAGCAAATGAGATTTACCTGAGCCAAAGTAACCAGAAATCCAGATACTACTATTGAAATCACTCTTCGTAAGATCGTCAAAAAGACCGGGGAGCATTTTATTTCTGTTAGAGATACCCAACAATTCGTTGGTCAAAACATATTCCTCCAATTCTTGCAGGAGATGCCTGTCATCGTTCGCTTTTATAACACCTTCAATAGGTCGTTTAATATCTTTTAGATAGAGTTCTTTTTGTTTCATATCAGATTTTATATTCGTTTAGATTGTGCGCTCTATAGTAATTATCATCCTTTAGCCGGTCAAACAAGGTTAAAGATTGGTTGTTATAGGTACCCGGAAAGAACATTACAAGGGGTAAATCTCCCACAAGGGTTTGTAAATTATTTAGAATGGTATGCGAGCGAATGATTGGAAATGCAGCCCCTATACCGGTAAGAAAAATCATTTTAGCCGGCTTCTCAGCAAGCCGTTTATGAATTTCAGGAATCACTACATTATCAATATTCAACGGACCACTTAACACTCTCAACAAGCGTTGTTTTGGCAGTTTAACCTCCTGGTTTAATATTTGACCTAATAGATTTTCCTGATTCAAAATATCTAAACTAAGTTTATAAAGATGTATTTCCAGGACATCAACGCCCTCATTTTCCAATCTTTTTATTAAGGATTGAAGTTGTTTTTCAACTATTAACTGATGACAAACTGGAAAGGAATGAATAAAGAAAGGTAATTCCCCGCCTAATCCTTCTTTATTCAAAAACCTGGCACTTGAAAGAATTTTGAACAAATTTTCAAAGTGGTGAGGGGCATTATAAGTCTTGGAATTAAGCATGATTCAGTTTTTTCAAGTAACCTTTAATTTCTTCATTTGAATAAAGAAAGGCGCTTAGTTGAATTGGATTTTCATTGATAATGACATCAACAGCTGCATGACTTAGTATAGGTTTTAAAATAATCCCATTTTTTGTTTGAGTTACTAACCCTACTTGCTCCAAAAGCTTAAAAATAACCTGTTTAACCTTTTTAGCTGTCACCTCTGTGATTTCATTTAGTTCGTTATGGGATATAGATTTTGAATGTACAAATTTGAAATAATCGTTTTCGGAAATGTTGGTATCAAATTGCAAATATTTATTTCTTAACACCTCAACTATAAAATCATTCAGAAAAGTATAAACTTTGATAAGCGACAACAGTATCATAGCTTTGCTATCATCGTAAGAACCATTAATTAACAAGTATAATTGCTCCTCAGAGAGGGAAGAAAGTCTTTTTTTAATTTCAGAAAATTCTCTTTTGAAAGTAGATTGTTTAATTTTATTAAGTGAATTGTGTTCCATCAAGGAATTTTTAACCTCTTTCCAATCCTGGAGATTTTTATATTCTTCGGCAATGATTAAAGTTTCAGTTATTAAAGCGGAGGCGCCTGTAAATGAGAAAGAATATTTATCTTTATTAACCATAAAAATTGAAGTTTCTTTATATAGCTACCATAATTTGAATCGCATTAATTCAAATTTAACAAATTATTTTCCACCTAACGAACAAAACCGACTTAACTTTTTGAAATTATCCAAGCCAATGGTTGTTGGTTGTTGGGGCGAATTGAATTCGCCCGCCCAACTATTAGCATTGCCCACAAATAGATCAATCTTTGATGCAGCGGACGGATGCACCGACTGACTTAGAGCTTTCAGTCCTGTATATATTGCTTAAGTCGCCGTACAGGGTGCGGTACCAGACGCCGGTGAAGGTAGCAAGCTCGGTGGTACTCCAAATAAACGCACCATACCTTAGATTACTAAAAATTCCATTGGTATCACGACGCCCACCTGGGAGAGCGGAAAATCCACTCTCGTTTGTTCCTGTATTTGGAAAAGGTGATTGCCAATAAGTAGTACCTATTGATTTCATTTTACCCCCTGCCACACTTTCTCCCCCAAGATAAGTAGTCAAGATTGTCCACGTAGTGTCACTGGGTATATGCCAACCAATAGGACAAAGCGTATCTCCCAAGGTGGCGTACCAATTATATAGTTTTCCATAGATAGCATTATTTGTGGCATCATGATCATAATTACTCCATGCACCTGTGGTGAGGGCTTGCCAATCGGTGTTTCCAACTACATATGGTATGGAGCCTCCATTTCTATATCGGGAAGTTTTCAAGTTCTCGCTCATCCAGACTTGTGTGCCAATTTGAACGGTATTATAGATATTACCATCAATATCCGTAACTGTTTGTGAGGTCGCCGTGGTGGTAAATGTCTGTTGATTTCCATACGCAGTGCCAGTACTATTGGTTGCATAAGCACGGACATAATACGTAGTACCAGGACTTAAGGAAGTGAGGTTGCTTACGTAAGAAGTTCCAGAACTGTCCGTCGTTTTATTATCAAATGTCGTTGGATTTCCCGTGGTATTCCAAACTACCCCTTTTGCTGTAATGTACGAACCACCGTTATCGGAAATATTTCCACCACTGCTTGCGGAAGTACTAAAAGCAATCACATTGTTGGTCGTTAGCGTCGCCAAACCAAATAAGGTAGTAAAAGGTATCTCAACCCCATAACTGATACCAAAGTTGTTGATAGCGTAAGCCCTTATAAAATAATTACTACCTCCACTCAAACCTGCAATTGTTGATGTGTAAACTCCTATTCCTGAACTAGTTGGAACTAGTTTGCTATTTACTGTGGGATTTCCACTCGTGTTCCACACAGCGCCCCTTTCCGTCACCGGTCCTCCTCCCTGACTATTCACCTCTGCATTAAAAGTGGCTTGCACTGTGGTTAAACCTGTTACACTGGTTGATATCACCACAGGTAAGGTATTGGAGGTGGAGCTGGAGGAAAAAGTTTGTTGATTACCGTATCCCGTTCCCGTGCTATTGGTTGCATAAGCACGAACATAGTAGGTAGAGGAGGCAGAAAGTCCGGTGATAAAACTGGTGAACGTTGCCGTTCCTGTTCCGTCGGTAGTTTTATTATCTATTATGTTGGGATTTGGAGAATTTCCCCAACAAATCCCTTTGTCCGATATATTGCTTCCCCCATCATTGGTTATGCTTCCTCCACCTATTGCGGTAGTATTAGTAATGTTTAATAGCTCACGGGTGGTAAGGGAGGGAACAGCTGGGACAGTGGTCTGGAAAGTGATGTTGTTGCCATAGCCTGTTCCTGCACTATTTATGGCATAAGAACGTAGGTAGTAGGTCGTATTAGGTGACAAAGAAGTGACATTTACACTAAAACTACCCGTTCCACTCCCACTGCTTATTATTGTATTTGAGGTAGTTGGATTGGATGAAGTTCCATAAACAATACCCCTTTCTGTGACAGTTGCTCCTCCGTCGTTACTGATAGTTCCACCTGACGTTACTTTTGTTTGGGTGATCCCCGACGCATCGGTAGTAATTAAATTAGGTACGGCAACAGGTAAAGTTTGAAAGATAACTTCATTTCCATAACCTGTTCCAGCACTATTCGTCGCATAAGCACGGACATAATAGGTGGTATTTGGAGTTAGTCCGGTCAATGTTCCTGAAAAGCTACCTGTTCCAGAACCAATGCTCAATACAGAATTAGAAAGCGTGGGATTCGATGCTGTACCATAAACCAAACCACGAGACGATACCAATTCGCCACCATTGGAAGATACACTTCCCCCAACACTAACAGAGGTAGAAGTTACAGTTGATATGGAAGTAGTTGTCATCGTTGGGAAAGCTGCACCCGACCAGGTGGGTATGCCTGTCGAAGACATGGATATAACCTGACCTGGTAATCCTGGAGCAAGATTTACCCAATTCGTACCGTTCCAATATTGTATGTTGCCAGGGGTATTTCCCGTTTTTCTATTCCAATAGGCTGTATCTATTGCAGTTATACCTTTGGCTATGCTACCATTAAAAACTGGATCAGTTTCAACGCTACCACTGTTTAATGCTTCCGCTTTTCTTAAATAAGGCTTCAGCATAGTGACCGTATCAGAAATATTAACCTTATTATTCAGGCCAGTCCAATAACTAGATAGCATAAAAAATGTATCAGATGTGTTTAACTTATTATTGAGTTCATTTCTATAA
>JAFMBH010000215.1 GCA_017858735.1 Bacteroidota bacterium | reverse complement strand
CCGAATAGGAAACACACGCGTGGGTGGTTCTTATTCCTGATCAGGGGGGAAGCCTAGGTGCGAATGGTTCGCAAGTGTTTTCCCTAGGGCGTGGCGTTTGGGTGGATCCGGGTGGCGTTTGCCTAGCGTTTGCCTAGCATTCAATGCAGATTGCCACGCTAACAGCTCAAAACAAGCCCAAGAATAGCCTATGTAACCCATTGAAAACACACGACAACCGAAGAAAGATGGCCCATTTGTGAAAATAACGCTTGGCAATCCGCATTGATTAAGTCATAACTGTAATCACGGAAACGGCGACACGAACCGCCACGACCGGCACGGGGACCACCAACCCCACGGCATACGAACATGGTGGCAGTCAATCCTGAACATTGCCCACGAATAGTAGGTGATCCTGAGGGACAGGCTGATGGGCGTGTATTCATCGAGTTAGCGGTGGAAAGCACAATGGCACAAACCGCCGCGTCCTCTTTCAAGTGTCATCACCTATCAGGTGGTCTGACGATGGGGGCGGTATCCCCCGAAACACTTTAGGGGCTTTCCACATGGCACGCAACCAAACCAAGTTCATCTTTCAGATCGGCCACGCCAATCTTAACCCGGTCAACGGGATCCGCTTTGATCGGGCTATCGCAGCTGCAGCAAGTGTCCACTGTGGTGGATGCACGCTATCCCATAAAACAGGCTACTGGTGCGAGGATGGGGCTGAAAAGGGGCGCAAGGCGTTCCAAGCCAAGGCGGTAAGTGAGATGTGTGTTGACCTAGAATTGACGTGTGAAGCTGGCAAGGCCGAGGCGGTTTACGAGGCTATGACGCGGTCAATCGCTGAGGCGGCAACAGAGTATGCAATCGACACGAATTGGGTCCACGTAAGCGAAACGCAGATCACGGGTCGCCATTTCAGCGTGGCGGCAATTATGGCCGATCGGGTCTCTGCCTGATCCAATGCGGATTGCCAAGAAGTGCGGCCCTAAGGGGCTGCATCACTCGTCAATTCACCCAACCCAAACAGGAGCTTTCCCCATGTTTATCGACGACGTCCCAGCCATCCAAGCCCACGCCCTAGCATCCGCCAAAGGCCTTTCTGACGTGATCGAATTCGTGCTTTGCACCATCCGCCAGCCACTGCAGCGGATGCAAGCCCAACGGGCTGACATTGCCGCCAAAGGGGCTGCATCGGCCTTCCTATTCGGGCCGAAGCGTGCCGGGTGGATCTTTGCACAAGAGCACGCCGATTACCTCTACCGGGTAACCCTCGACATCCTGAACCGCGACGACAGCGACGACCGCAAGGCGGATCTGATCCAGCATTTCATGCAGGTTCCGGGTCTGGGCATGGTCAAAGCGGCCTTTGTGGTACAGTGTATCGGGGGCGGGACGGCTTGTATCGACAGCCATAACCTAACACGCCTAGGCCTCACAGAAGCCGCCGTGCGAGTGTCCAGCAAGCTCAAGCCAGCCACGATCCGCGCCAAGGTTCTGGCCTATGTGGGGATGTGTGAAAGCACGGGTGGATCCGCCTATTGGTGGGATACGTGGTGCGACTACGTGGCGGATCGTCGGGGGTCGCCCCTTAAGACAGCCGAGGCGGTTTCAAAGTATCACGTTGCGGCTGTGGTTTCTTTCGCCTAGATCAATGCGGATTGCCAAGAAGTGCGGCCCTAAGGGGCTGCATCACTCGACAATGCGACCAACCCAGACAGGAGCTTAAACGATGCAAGCTAAAGACCTTAAATCTATCTTAGAAGCGCACGCCCTCTTCCTAGATACATCAGGCAGGCGTGGGAAAATAGCGAACCTGAGATGGGTGAACCTGAGCGGGGCGGACCTGAGCGGGGCGAACCTGAGCGGGGCGAACCTGAGAGGGGCGGACCTGAGATGGACTGACCTGAACGGGGCGGACCTGAGCAGGGCGAACCTGAGCGGGGCGGACCTGAGCTATACAAGCACAGTCGGCACCAAATTCTAAACAATGCGGATTGCCAAGAAGTGCGGCCCTAAGGGGCTGCATCACTCGACAATTCGACCAACCCCAAACTGGAGCTATTCCCATGAAAAACCTGATCTCTTCGAACGCTGCCAAAATGGCCCACGATGCACCTGCAGCTGGCCTTGTGGCGGTCTCTGGCCCTGCCAAGCCTATTGAATGGGACGCCCAGTGGCGGATCCTGAACGGGCACGCTGCAGGGGACAAGCGGGTCGCCAATGGCTTGCCAGCCTAGGCCATTGCGGATTGCCAAGAAGTGCGGCCCTGCGGGGCTGCATCACTCGTCAATTCTCAACCCAAACAGGAGCTTTCCCTATGACACCCGAAGCCATCATGAGCCTTTACGACAGCCGCCCTGACATGCTGCTGACCGAGCTTTCCGCCATCACTGGCTGGGCTGTTTCCGAACTCAAGACCCTGTTGCTGTCATGAGCCACGATCAGCAAGTCATCCAGCTGCGCGAGCTGACGACAGGGGAGGTGGCACCGTGATGTCCACAGAAAACACGTTCACGTCGCGTCACCTTCCAGACTATGTGTCACTGCGATTGTGTAGGGTGATGCCGCTGTGTATAGATCATCATATCGCCCAGCTTATGTTTGCAGCAAGGCGGGCAGACGACCGTCGTACCTTGGTTAACTTACGCAAGAAGCGGAGAGCCGTTTCATCTATGCTCAGTTATTGATCAGGTGATAACAAAAGACTGTACTGTACCCTTGGGGATGGTGCCTCTTACTGTCATAAAAAGTGGACACAGAAAGATTACGTAATGAATTTCCACACGATCTGCGTACCTATGCTATTCACATTGTCCCTTGAAACCCGCAAAGGGTTCTCGTGGATCTCGCCTTGTCTGACATGCGACCCTAACGAACTCATATTGGACTTCGGACGGTTTGCGGTGTATGCAACACGCCCAACGTGGTCCCACAAAACACCGAGAGAAAGCTATGGACAGCCTGAAAAACCTACAGCGGACCTGCGCCCTGTTGATAACACATGACAAGGAGATGACACTCTCACGCGCCTTGTTTTACCTGACGATTGCGAAGAATGACGGGTGTGCGGTGCGTGACATCGTCAACAGGACTGGCTTCGATCAGTCCACAGTCTCTCGCCAGCTCGCGCTGCTGGGGGACAAGCCATCCAGAGGGGCAAAAGAGGGCCTAGGCTGGGTGATACAGCGACAGGATCCGACTGACGCCCGCCGCGTGTTGTGCTACCTGACGCCCAAGGGCAAGCAGGTTCTGGAAACCTTAATTGACTAGAGAGGATTGCGACATGGCCACCAAGAAACTACCCACTGGCATACGGATGCGGGGTGCCAAGTATCTGGTCGATGTGACCTACAAGGGGCAACGCTGCACCGCCACGGTTGACACATTGGACGAGGCGGTCGATCAGAAAATGCTGCTGCTTCAATCGATGCGGACTGGCAAAGAGATCGTCAAGACGCGGGCCAATGCGGCAGGCTGGACACTGGCACAGGCGCTGGAAAAGACCCTGTCGCTGCCTAAGCCGGAAGGGTGGCGGGGCATCAGCTACGAGAAGCAGGCCACGCTGAACGCAGAGGATGCGCTGAACTTCTTCGGTCCCCTTATGCTGCTTTCCGACATCACCCGCGATGACATCGACGCTTGGTTCAAGGATCTGGAACGCCGGGGCAACAGTGACAGCACCATAAACCGCAAGCGCTCTGCCCTGTCGAAGCTCGCCAAGGTGGCCTACACCTACGACGGCCTGGCCGTGCCCCTTAAGCTGCCCAAGCAGAGGGTCGAGCCTGTCGGCAGGATCCGGCAGATCAGTGCAGCAGAAGAGGCCTCGCTGCTGACCCACCTCGGCGTGCTGTCTGATGATCCCACCGGGGACATCGTCAAGGTGCTGATCGACACCGGGATGCGCTGCGGTGAGCTGTTCAACTTACGCAGGGATGACATCGACGTAAGTTCGAATGTGCTGCTGATCCACGGCACCGAGGGCAAGGGCACCAAGAACGGCAAGATCCGGTCGGTCCCGATGACCAAGCGGGTGAAGGAAATCATGGGCGGTTACCTGTCAACGCGGGTCACTGGCGGCGACTTCATCGTGTTCCCTTACGACCCCTCAACCTTCCGCTCTCGCTGGGACCGTGCCCGCTCTCAGATGGGGCTGGCCGGGGACAAGAACTTCACGCCGCATGTGTGTCGCCACACGTGTGCCTCTCGGCTGGTCCGGGGTGGCGTGTCGCTGGCCGTGGTGCAGCAGTGGCTGGGTCATAGCAACATCATGACCACCATGCGCTACGCCCACCTCTACCCTCAAGACCTCATGAACGCCGTCAAGGCATTGGAGAATTGATATGAGACAACAACAGCTCGAAGCAGAACTCGCCAACATGATCTCTGCCATCATCGAAGAGATCTTTGTGGCTGGCTGGAAGGCCCGCAAGGTGGCTGAGTACCCGACCGCTTTGGGATTACCCGCCACCATAACTACACCCGAAACGCCATGTGAATGTGCCGCCTGCTTGGTTGGGCTTTTTCATCGGTGTGAGTTCGAGCAACCGTGACAAAGTTTGTTGCAGACGTGTTGCAGATCCGGTATTTATTGCACACGCGGACGTGGTGGAATGGTATACACAAGGGACTTAAAATCCCTCGCTTTCAATAGCTTACGGGTTCAAGTCCCGTCGTCCGTACCACCTCTACACAGACTTAAAATCTCACCCGTAACCAATGCGGATCACCAAGCACCCCTTAAACACCTGTAAAGCCTAACCTTAATTGGCTGGGCTTTTCGTTTGCGCCAATCGTTGGCAATCCGCATTAGATATTCTCAATCTGCAACAATGTTGCTGCAACAGGAGCTTTCCCACATGGAAATCAACACACGCATCCCTCTCGCTGACCTCAGCGCGATCTATGGCGACGAGATGCTGGCCCACGAGCTGGCCCTAGAGGAACGCATGGTGGCGATGGGTCGTGACCAGATCCGCAAGCAGATCGAGCAGGCCCGCCAGCAGGGGAACGAGAGCGGCACGCGCTACGGCAAGACCCTGATCGCCATGTCGGTGGACAGCATCGGTGCAGCCATTGAGGCGTTCATCGAGCGGGCAACTGGCAAGGCTGGACGTCGGCACGTGGCCCTCAAGTACCTGCGTATGGTGCCATCGGACGTGGCTGCGTTCATCGCTATCCGCGTGGTGGTTGACGCCCTCACAGGCAAGCGCAGGATGCTGCAGCGGGTGGCCGTCACCATCGGCAGTCGCATGGAAGACGAGGTCCGGTTCACAGAGTTCGCCAAGGACACGCCAGCTGTATTCAAGCGGGCGCAGGAGCGTGCCAAGGGGGGTGCCTATCACCGCCGCAAGGCCACCATGTCCGGGTACGAAAAGCACCAGCGCGGCGAAGAGTGGGTGGGCTGGCCCGAGATCGACAGGCTCCAGCTGGGTGCCGCGCTGATCGACATGCTGCTGGACACTGGGCTGGTCTCGGTTGGCACCGAGGTGAAGGGCAAGAAGAACACCGTCAAGGTGCTGGAGCCGACACCTAAGCTGCTCAAGTGGATCGAAGCGGACAACAACAAGAGCGAGCTTCTGTTCCCGACCCAACAGCCTATGGTCGTACGCCCTCTACCGTGGACAACGCCCTTCGATGGGGGCTACCTCACTGCGCTGGCGCAAGGGCCAATGACGATGGTCAAGACCCGCAACCAAGCCTACCTGTCCGAGCTGGCCGACAACGCCGACACCATGCCCGCCGTATATAGCACCATCAACGCGCTGCAGGACACCCGGTGGAGGGTGAACGCCCGCGTCAACGCCACTGCCCAAGAGTTCTGGGACATCGCCCCTGAGGCCACCCCTCTGCCCTCACGTGAGGACTGGGAGATGGTGCAGTGTCCAGCCTGTAAGGAACAGATCCCGATGCCGTCCATGAACACCCGCAAGCGGTCTGAGCACACGTGCTTCGAAGACGAGGATGTCCTCAAGGCGTGGAAGCGGGCAGCATTCCGTCAGCACGAGGCCAACGTGTCCATGCGTTCCAAGCGGATGGCGACAGCGAAGACCCTCAAGGTAGCTGAGGCTTTCGTGGGCTTCGACGCGATCCACTTCCCCCATAACTTTGACTTCCGGGGCCGGGTCTATGCGGTGGGGTCGTTCCATCCGCAGGGACAGGACATCACCAAGGGCCTGATCGAGTTCGCTGATGGCATGGCTATCGAAGACGGCGTGGCGGCTGGCTGGCTCGCTATCCAAGGGGCCAACGTCTATGGCTACGACAAGGCGTCACTGGAGGATCGCATCGGCTGGGTCGAAGAACACACAGACCTGATCATTGAGACAGCGCTCGACCCACTAAGCAACATCGCGTGGATGCAGGCGAAAAGCCCGTGGCAGTTCCTCGCGTTCTGCTTCGAGTGGGCAGACTTCCACACACAGGGCTATGGCTTCGTCTCTCACCTGCCTGTTGCCCTAGATGGCAGCTGCTCTGGCATCCAGCACTTTAGTGCCATGCTGAGGGATCCTATGGGCGGTAAGGCTGTGAACCTGATCCCTCAAGACACACCTGCAGACATCTACCAGACGGTGTGTGATCAGGTGATCGCCAAGCTGAACGGCGTGATCAATCAGTTACCCGCCACCATAGCTATAGCTACTCCCATAGATACTCCCCCATCAGGAGAAGAAGAGGAAGGGGAAGAAGCTATAGCTATAACTATAGAGGGAGCTATAGCTATGGCAAAAGGCTGGCTTTCGCTTGAGCCAAATCGCAGCACCACCAAGAGACAGGTGATGACACTTCCCTATGGGTCTACACTCTTTTCCTGTCGGTCGTACACTGAACAGTGGCTTAAGGGACGCATCGCAGAAGGCTACACCAATCCATTCGGGGAGAAGGAAACCTTCAAGGCAACTCAGTTCATGTCGAAGATGATCTGGGACAGCATAAGTGAAGTCGTGGTTGCCGCACGTGACGCGATGGGCTGGCTCCAGAAGTGTGCATCGGTTGTGGCAAAGGAAGAGCTGCCCGTCTACTGGATCACACCGTCAGGCTTCCCTGTCATGCAGCGTTACCAGAACTACAAGCTGCGCCGGGTGGAGACCAAGATCGGGGACGCCACCATACGTCTGTCCCTGCAAGATGAGATCGACACCATCGACAAGCGCCGGATGGCCAACGCTATCAGCCCCAATGTCGTCCACTCCCTCGACGCGACCCACCTTGTGCTGTCAACAGATCTCGCTGTCACCAACGGCATCAGCGCCTTCGCTATGATCCACGACAGCTTCGGCACCCACGCGGCCAACACAGCCCTACTCTCGGCGTGCCTGCGCGAGGCATTCGTCGGCCTGTACCATGAGACTGACGTGCTCGAAGACCTGCGTCAGCAGTTCCTGCGTCAGGTAGCCCCTGAACAGCAGGCCAAGATCCTCCCTGTACCAGCCAAAGGAACCCTCGACGTATCTGCGGTCAGGCACAGTGACTTTTTCTTTGCCTAGATCAATGCGGATTGCCAACGGATAATTACCCGCCACCAT
>JAFMBH010000133.1 GCA_017858735.1 Bacteroidota bacterium | reverse complement strand
CTCTGGCAACGAATCTTGCATTGATTCCAAATTGTCTTAATTTCCCCTTTCTTTCTGTACCACTCCATTCCTTTCCAACGGTGGCATTCAGTAGATATTGATGATTAAAACGGCCCTCTCTCCATACATTATCACTCCCGAGGTATTTTAGCTGACCAATATTAAGATTAATTAAACAGTAGAATCCATTTTTCCAATAGACTCTATTTTGAAGAGAAGCTCCGATCTGAAAGGCACGCCCCTCGCTAATGAGTGGAAAATTAATTATTTCTTCCAATACGTTTATTGCGGAAAATGCATTGGCGGCATTAGCGCTAATCGGTATCTTATTTATAAGGCTACCATAAAACTGGGCACTCCAAACCTCGGTATTTCTGACCTTTTTAAAGGTAAAAGTGCCTTGCCATAATTTAGTAAAGTCAAGATTTTCATTTTGATCATACCCTGTACCAAT
This sequence comes from Bacteroidota bacterium, assembly GCA_017858735.1. Taxonomy (GTDB): domain Bacteria; phylum Bacteroidota; class Bacteroidia; order Chitinophagales; family Saprospiraceae; genus BJGN01. The sequence goes on along the minus strand of JAFMBH010000133.1, from coordinate 7,067 downwards.
ATAGATCTGGACAGGTTGTAACTGGCTACTTTTCCCTAAGGTAAAACTCATGGACGTTTGTTTGGATAACTTTCTGGTAAGTTCCAAACGAGGTTCAGCGGAGAAGCTATTATTAAAGGTAAAATACAGAGAATGAAAACCTAAGGTACTCTGCCATTTTCCTTTTTGATATTGGAGTCCGATATATGGCGCTACTTGAAGGCCAGACATAACGCCGTCATTTGAAAAAGCAGCCTCTGTGAGCGTTCTTATTTGCTTATTAAAAGTAAGATTCAGTCCAGCAAGAAAATCTATATTACCGTTTAAGGTGGTAGTGAATCTGGTATCACCACTTAATTTTTCGGGTTGCCAAAAATCATAGGAAGAAGAAAAAATGGCATGATTGGTTACCAGTGGATTGGCTTCTCTCAAAAATTCCCCCGACGAATAGACCCAGGTAGAAGACAAAGCACCATTAAGATATCGCGCGCCAAAAATGCGATTTGAGGAGGTGAAATCTATGGAAAAAGGATCTTTTTCACTTGCCCAGGAGGTACTATCGGCACTTCCTGAAAACCGGTTACTGCTACTGCCTAAAATACCAAATAACTGTAAGGAGCCCTTTTTAAGAGGCAGGGAAAGGTTCATAGACAGGTCTTGAAACTCAATAGCTTCATCTCCCAATTCTAAGCCCATTCTTTGTAAAAGTCCGATGGTTGAATATCGGTAATTGACTAAATAGCTGGCACCTGAACCTGCTTTCCCGAGAGGTCCTTCTGTGGCCAGATCTATACCAATCAAGCCAGCCTGGATAGTGTATTCTCTGTTTTCAGTATTTCCAGATCTTAAACTCATATCTAAGGTTCCACTTCCGGCATTTCCATAAGAAATAGGAGGCAGACCGGTATAAAAGGCGGTATTGTCAAGTAACTGCATACTAATCATGCTTACTCCCCCCGCATTACCTGTTACTCTGTCGGAGAAAGTTCCTGCATTAGCGGTATGATTTGGATTTATTATTTCTGCACCCCATAATCTCCAATTTACGCCATTGGGAGAAAAATTTCGAATGATTAACCCATTTGCCTGGTCATTATCATTGGTTACTCCAGGCATAGCTGAGGCTAATCGGGCAGGGTCATAAAATGTAGCCGGGTATCTCAGGGTCATTTCCTGAGAAAGCAGATTTAACTGACCAAGGCTTTGTCGTGGTAAAGATTCACCATTCAATACTATTTCAGGAAGGTCGGTATGTAATTCTTCCAGAATAATGTCCAGGACGGTTTCTTTTCCTGATTCAATCCATAAATCGGGGGATACCCAGGTGGAGTAACCAGTTAAAAAACAAGACAAGTAATGTCTGCCGGCTTGAATATTACCCATTCTAAATCGTCCGGCTGAATCGGTGGTTACACCTTTTGTACCGTTATCAAGTACCAGATAAGTTCCTGCCAGAGGTTTCCCGCTCCATTTATCTTTTACTGTACCCCGAATCATTTGATTATTCTGGGCAGTCAATTGTTGTAATGAGAAAAAAGCCAAAAGCACCAAAACGATGCTTTTGGAAATTGAATAAATCATATTATTTTTTTAATTAACACTTATTGGATACCCAATAATTTTTTATTTAGCGCCTCATCGCTTGCTCCACCGGCAAAATCGTCAAAGGCTCTTTCAGTAACCTGTATGATATGGTCTTCAATAAACATGGCTCCCTCGGTGGCTCCCTGCTCTGATGATTTAATACAGCACTCCCACTCCAGAACAGCCCATCCATCGTAGCCATATTGGCTCAAGCGGCTAAAAATACCACTAAAATCGACCTGTCCATCTCCCAGGGAACGGAATCTGCCGGCACGATTTACCCAGGATTGGTAACCACCATAAACGCCTTGCTTTCCTGTCGGATTGAATTCTGCGTCTTTTACGTGAAAAGCATAAATGCGGTCATGGTATAGGTCAATAAATTGCAGGTAATCGAGACACTGAAGGATAAAATGACTTGGATCGTAGTTAATTCCCGCTCTAATGTGCCCTCCAACCTGTTCAAGGAACATTTCAAAGGAAGAACCGTCATATAAATCTTCCCCTGGATGTAGTTCATAGCCGACATTTACGCCACACTCATCGAAAACATCTAAGATGGGTTTCCAGCGACGTCCAAGCTCTTTGAAGGCAGTTTCAACTAATCCATCGGGACGTTGCGGCCAGGGATATAGGAAAGGCCAGGCTAAGGCACCACTAAAGGTAACATGTGAGGTTAAGCCTAAATGTTGGCTTGCTTTTGCCGCATGTTTTAACTGATCTACCGCCCATTGTTGGCGTGCTTCAGGATTTCCCTGAACGGCAGCGGGAGCAAAATTATCATATTGGGTATCATAAGTAGGGTGTGAAGCTACCAGTTGACCTTGTAAATGAGTAGAAAGTTCAGTGATTTGCAGACCATAATCGGCTATTTTCCCTTTTAGGTCATCACAATAGGTTTTACTGGATGCCGCTTTTTCCAAATCTATCAACCGACCATCCCAGGTAGGTATCTGAATGCCTAAGTAGCCCTTGTCAGCAGCCCATTCACAAATACCATCCAACGTATTAAATGGGGCCTCATTGCCCATGAACTGAGCTAAGAAAACGGCAGGTCCTTTTATAGTTCGCATAAAAATAATGTTTTTAATGGTGAAATTATTTCCGAAATTACATCATTTTGATAAAAGATTTGACCTATAAGTTGGTTTTTATCTGAAAAAGAAGCATTTTCCACAAAAATATACGGCTTATGTTACGAATGGCTTTATTATCAATATCTCTGTTGCTTTTATGTTTTGATTTGTCAGGTCAGCGTCCGGCACCTGGACCAAAAAGTATGGAAATTAGGGAGGTTGTGTCAGGCGATAATGATTCTTTCTTTACATTCTCAAGTAATCACCCGGGAAAACCAGATAAGGCAGAAATATCCCTGTTTAATTTTAAGCAGGAATTGCTGGCCAGCAAAGAAATTACCTTTGAAAGAAGCCCGTTATTGGCCCAATTTGAGGCTATTTTTTGTTGGGATAACAAAATTAATGTGTTATCCTCTCTGTATTATCCGGGACCGAAAAGAAACCATTTGCTTTTGTATCAATATGATGTCAATGATTTGTCTGAGGTTGGTTCTGATATAATTTCAGAAGCTTATACGCCAGAATTATACAGGGTACCCTTTGGTTATAGTTTGTCACCCGATAAAAAATATCTTGCATTGTATGCCTGGACATATACTCTTCCAAAAGATCCTGCAAGATTAAAAATTAATGTTTACAGCGCAGGGATGACCCCGGTATGGTCAGGGGAGTATCAACTCCCCATTATGAATGAAGGACTTTTTTTATATGATTGTAAGATAAATAATAACGGCGAATTGTACATGCTGGCCGAAAATTATCTGGGTAAACCGGGCCCGCAGATTGATGAAAGAAAAATTCAGTACCTGGCATTGGCTTTTAAAGAAGATTTAAAGGAGCCACTTGCTTATTATCTCAATAATCCTTTAGATAAATTAACTGGCGTTAAATGGGATTTGGCAGATAACGGAGCGTTATTCGCCGCCGCTTTTTTTACTGAAAAAGGAAAGGTTTTACCAGCTGGATATTTAACCTATCAGGTGAAAAGCCCGGGTGCAGAACCTAAGATTGACCGCTTTTATCTAAGTGAAACTTCTTATCAGGCAGCTTACCCATTTTCTTCTCCCGAACCAAGAAATAATGCCAATAGACGTCGATTTGATCAATTTCTTTTTCAACGAATCGAGAAGGATTCGACAGGAAATATACTGCTGGTCGCTGAACAAAATATTTTTGATCCTATCAATGGTCTTTTAGAGTATAATGATATACTTGTTATTCGTCACGATAATCTTGACAAACCTGTTTGGATGAAAAGAATTCCTAAAAGACAGCAGGGCTATAGTTATATACCTAAGTTAACTTATGGATATCAATCCTTTTTTTATAAAGATAATCTTTTCTTCTTGTTCAACGATGCATTGAAAAACCAAAAAGGTGCGGGTAACCAACCTGAAAGAGATTTATATGAAGGAGGAAATGAGGCAGTACCCATCTATGTATTAGATGTCAATGGCAAATTAAATAGGTTTGACGCCACAACTTTACTTAAAAATGCAGGTATTGGTGCCATTGTTCCAGAGAAAATATGGCAAGTGAGAAAAAATTACCTTCTCGTAGGATGTGTTCCCCTTGAAGTTGAAACACCTGCAATACGCTTAGTAGGCATAGATTTAGGGGCGGTCATAAGATCAATGCAGTAAAATCACATTTTTAATACCCATCCCTCAGGATCAACAATGGGTGCCTCTTTTCCATCGAAAGGGATACTGATTCCTTTTGATGGAATTTCAATGCGTTTCCATTCTTTCCCTGTCTTTATGGTTACAGGCATAGGAAAAGGCAGTTGATCTGGTGTTTTCCATTTTAAAAAAAGCACATTATTTTCAATGGTTTTTTCTAATACGGGCAGGGCTGCCTGTCTGACATAAATATCAAAAAACCAGGCTAAATTTAATCCCGATGCTTCTTCACATATTTTTATAAAGTCTGATGTTTGAACAAATCGACAGGCAGAGCCATCGGATGTTGCTTCCATTTCAGCATTAGGGTAGGCCATTTTACGCAGTACTTTAAAAAATGTTTTATCTCCCAATAAGTATCTTAGTGAATGTAATGTCCATGCACCCTTATTATAAATAGGGGCTCTATAAATTTCCTTAGCAGTCTTAACTTCATTTGGTGCAATGGGTAAAACGTTGGTAAATCGACGCATACCATGAATATATTCCAAATAAGCCTCCTTACCTAATCGATCTTCCTGGTAGAGTGCTTGCATGTAGGAACAAAAGCCCTCGTGAATCCACATATCTTTCCAATCGGCATTGGTCACTAAATTTCCCCACCATTCATGACCAAGTTCATGATGATGTAATGCGTCAAAGCCCCAGTCTTTGCCTCCTGTCATGGAGCCATTATTAAATTTAGCACCATAAGCAATGATGGTTTGGTGTTCCATGCCTAAGTGAGGCGTTTGAGCAACCCCATATTTATCTCTGCGAAACGGATAAGGGCCCAGATATTTTTCGTAAAATTGAAGATGAGCAATTATTTCGGGAAATAGTTTTTTTGCTTTTTCAACATCTTCAGGTAAGGCGTAAAATACCACGGGAAACTCGCCGCCGGCGACACTTCGCATTTTTCCATCCACCACTAAATAAGGCGCAATATTTAGCGCCACATTATACACATTAATAGGTGTTGAAACAAACCAATGGTAGGTTGACGTTGAATCTGAATGCTTTTCAATGGAGGTTAATTTACCATTGGATGCAACAACCAAAGGATTTGGAACCCGTATATTAATAGCCATAGAATCAGGTTCATCGGAAACATGGTCTTTTACCGGCCACCAAAGATCGGCGCCGTTGGTTTGACAAGAGGTGGCTATCCAATGGGCACCCGACGGTGTTCTGGCAAAAGTGAAGCCGCCTTCCCAGGGAGGATTTGGTGCTATTCGCGGTTTTCCACCATACCATACCTCTAATTTTATGTTTTCACCCGGTTGAAAAGTTTGTGTTAAAGAAATGACGATTTTTCCATTAATATGGCTGAATGGTATATTTTGAAATGACTTGGAGGGGGTTATTTGCCTAACCATTTCCACTTTCAACAGACTGTCTAAATCTAAAACAAATTCGCTTAATGGTTGAACGATAGTAGCTTCAACCATTAATTTTCCCGAAATAAGTTTTTCGTCAGGGTTAATCTGCAGGCTTAAATCGTAAAATTTTACATCGATACTTGCCTGAGCACCTGATAATTTTCCTCCTGAGTCTAAAATGTCAGTTTGTCCAATAACGTAAGTTATTGATAATAGACAAGTAAGCAAAAATGAAAGCAAAAATGTTTGTGTATTTACCATTTTAATCAAATTATATACTAAATGTAAGGAAAAAATTATACATTTGTGAAAATCTACTAATCCTATGGGATTTTATAAGTATTATCGACACAGCATGGAGAACTGGAATAAAACCTTTCCCTCATTAAGCCATGAGGAAAGACTGGTTGCTTTATATGAAATATTTTCACCTCAGGAAATTTTGGTTACCTCCTCTTTTGGCGCTTCTTCCGCCCTTTTACTCCATTTAATTGCTGAAATATGTCCCACCCAGCCCATTCATTTTCTGGATACTACTTATCATTTTGATGAAACGTTAGTGTTTAGAGATCAATTAATTGAAAGATATAAATTAAATGTAGTCAATATATTGCCTGACCGCAGTAGTAACACATTAACTAAAGAAGAGCAATGGTGGTTTACCAAACCTGATGCTTGTTGTGCGGTGAATAAGGTCAAACCCTTAGCTTCCTTGAAAAGCAAATACAAAGTATGGATATCCGGAATTATGGGATTTCAGACCCCCCAAAGGTCTAACATGAATATTTTTGATGAGCAGAACGGCCTTTTCAAGTTTAATCCTTTTATTGATCTCACGGAAGGTGAATATTTATATTGGTCATCCTTATATAAACTTCCTGAACATCCTTTAACAGCGCTGGGATTTGAATCTATAGGTTGTATGCCTTGTACTTCCAGGGGACAGGGTAGGGATGGCCGATGGGCAGGAAAGGGTAAAGTAGAATGTGGGATTCATCTTTGACGCGTTTATATTATTTAACTAAATTTTTATTTGGATTGAAATCAATTTTTTTTATCTTTGTTAAAATTTTATTTCTCGATTTAAGTTTTTGATTATTTTTATTTAGGCTACTTTCCTCTCGATGTATTGCAAGCTTCATTTTAGTGTATCTCAAGTGTACGCCTTTTTATTATTTTAGCCTTATAAAAATATTCCAATTCAACATTTTATTTAATTTTTAAAATAATTAGAAATGAATCCACTAAAGTATTTAATTACACTATTATTTCTGTTTTCATCGTTGTATGGATTTTCGATTGATTCTTTAAAAATTACTGACATAGAAAAAAATGATTATGAGGTAGTTGTTATTGGAAAGCAGGTATGGATGCAAGAAAATCTG
>JAFMBH010000216.1 GCA_017858735.1 Bacteroidota bacterium | reverse complement strand
TGTTCAGGTGATGCGTGACACCGTTGCGAACGTGTGATAACCTGCACCAAACATCAAGGGATATAAACAATGGCCGACCCATTCGAGTTTCACCCGTCGCAGCTTGACAGCCCGGCGACAATCCATTTCGCAATCACGCCAAGCGACACGGTGGACATTCCAATCACGCCACGCGCGATCTACTGCGATGCGGCTGGCACGGCTGTTATCCAAGACAGGTATGGCAATAACGTGACCTACAACTTGCTTGCCGGCGCTGTCATTCCGTTTCGTGGCACGCGCGTTCTGGCAACGGGAACAACTGCAACGCTGATCGGGTGGGCGTAACGTGACAGCAGGTAGGCCGACAGTCTATAGCGATGATGTTGCTGAATCGATCATGGTCAGAATGGCTGCGGGTGAAAGCCTGCGGTCAATTTGTGCCGATGATGCAATGCCATCGCGTTCTACAGTTATGCTTTGGGTTGCCACAGATAGGGAGGGATTTTCGGACCGTTACGCGAAGGCTTGTGATGCAAGGGCGCATTATTGGGCTGACGAATTGCTTGATATTGCTGATGACAGCAGCAACGATTACGTAGAGCGGGAGGGCGGTCCAGCGCTAAACCCAGAGGCGCTGCAGCGGTCACGGCTGCGGGTTGATACTCGTAAATGGCTGCTTTCCAAGATGCTGCCGCGATATGCTGACAAGCTGGAGGTTGAACAAACCAACTTTAACGTGACGATCCAAGGCGACGATAAGGAAATCTGATGCCGCTTGATGGTTCTTTCCAGCTAACAGAACGGCAGAGCGAGGTCCGCAAGGTCTTTGCGACCGCAGCGCGGTATATCCTTGTTTACGGCGGTTCGCGATCTGGCAAGACGTTCCTAACATGCTACGCGATAATCACACGCGCGTTAAAGTCACCAGGTTCACGACATGCGATATTCCGAAATGACGGTGTGGACGCCAAGCAATCCATCGGTAACGAAACGATACCCGCCGTTGTGAAGATGGCTTTCCCCGGACTGCAACTAAAGTGGCGTGAAAAGGATGGATTTTTTGAGCTGCCGAACGGGTCACAGATTTGGCTTGCCGGCCTCAAGGACAAGGAACGGCTTGATAAGGTTCTGGGCAAGGAATACGTCACGATCTACCTGAACGAAGCCAGCCAGATTGCGCTTGATGCGTTCGAATTGGTCAAGTCGCGCTTGGCGCAGGTGATTAAGCAGTTGGACGGCAAGCCACTCAAGCAGGTGATCTATGTTGACCTGAACCCAACGACTGCCGCGCATTGGACCTATCAGATATTTGTAAACGGAATTCACCCGGCTGACGGGTTGCCGATCCCCGACCACGAAACAGACTACGCGCACACGACGATCAACCCCGCTGACAATATGGCGAACCTGTCTGTTGAATACCTAAAAAGCCTTGCGCACATGCCAGAACGCCAGCGCAAGCGATTCTACGATGGCGTGTTCTCTGCTGATGATGACAACGCGCTATGGCGTCGGCGTTACATTACGCACGAGCAGCCGCCTGAACTTGAACGTATTGTCGTGGCAGTTGATCCCGCCACGACAAACAACCCCGGCAGCGATGAAACTGGGATCGTTGTGGTGGGTCGCGATGCGTCTGGTCGTGGGTATGTGCTGGATGATGACAGCGGGCGCTACAGGCCGGAAGATTGGGCGCGGCGCGCTTTGTCGCTATATGATCAATATGAAGCTGACTGCATTGTGGCTGAGGTAAACCAGGGCGGTGATATGGTCGAGGCTATGATAAGGGCAGCGGCGCGCGGACGCACTGTGCCAGTGACTAAAGTGACAGCAACACGCGGCAAGCACGTCAGGGCAGAGCCTATCGCTGCGCTTTACGAGCAGGGAAAGGTTCGCCATGCGGTGTCACTGCCGCAGCTTGAAGACCAGATGTGCGCGTTCACTATCGACATGGACCGCAAGTCGCTTGGCTATTCCCCGGACCGCGTTGATGCGCTTGTCTGGGGAATGACGAACCTTTTCCCGGCGATGGTGGGGCGCAAGAAGCAACCGCCCGCTATTCTTATGCCTACATCTATGCCTATTGCTAGGTGAGTTGTAATGTTATACTGTAACCGAAATATGGGGTCTCATAATGGCACGTAAGACAAAAGAGCAAAGATTGCAGGCGGTCCATGAGGACGCTCTAATCGAGTTCGACGCCATTCAATCCGCCGTGCGTGACGAGCGCATTCAGTGCCTTGAGGATCGCCGGTTCTATTCCATCGCGGGCGCGCAGTGGGAAGGCAGCCTGGGCGAGCAGTTTGCCAATAAGCCTAAGTTTGAGGTGAACAAGGTTCACTTGTCGGTGATGCGGATCATCAACGAATACCGGAACAACCGCATCACGGTTGATTTTCTAAGCAAGGACGGCAGCGCAGACGATACGCTTGCCGATACCTGTGACGGGCTTTACCGGGCCGATGAAGAATACAGCACGGCAGACGAAGCCTATGACAACGCATTTGAGGAGGCCGTCGGCGGTGGTTTTGGCGCATGGCGTCTGCGCACTGTGTATGAGGATGAATACGACGACGACGACGACCGTCAGCGCATCCTGATCGAACCTATCTATGACGCCGATACATCCGTGTTCTTTGACCTGAACGCCAAGCGCCAGGACAAGAGCGACGCCAAGTCATGCTATGTGCTAACAGCCATGACGCCCGACGCCTATGAGGAGATATGGGGCGATGATCCGACAAGCTGGCCTGAAAGTATTGGCGACATGGACTTTGACTGGGCCGCGCATGACGTGGTTTATGTTGCGGAAGTCTACAAGGCTGAGATGCAACTTGAAACCATCCGCGTATTTGAAACGCTGGCCGGCGAAGAAGAACGCTATAGCGAGGCGGACTTTGCCAATGATCCGGAGTTAGAGGCCGCGCTTGCATCGGTCGGCACGCAAGAGGTTCGCCAGAAAAAGGTAAAGCGCCGCAAGGTTCGCAAGTATTTCATGAGCGGCGGTGGCGTTCTGTCCGACGAAGGCCACATCGCAGGCACGGAAATTCCGATTGTGCCGGTCTATGGCAAGCGGTGGTTTGTGGATAATATCGAGAGGTGCATGGGGCATGTGCGCTTGGCCAAGGATGCGCAGCGGCTCAAGAACATGCAGCTATCCAAGCTGGGCGAGATCAGCGCACTGACGCCGATGGAAAAGCCTATCTTTATGCCTGAACAGGTTGCCGGTCACGAATATATGTGGGCGCAGGACAATCTGAAGAACTATCCTTACTTGCTGGTTAACCCGGTGCAGGATGCCAACGGCAACGAAATGGCAAGCGGTCCAATCGGATACACCAAACCCCCGCAAATCCCCGCAGCTATGGCCGCACTGTTGCAGATCACAGAGCAGGATATGCAGGACATTCTCGGACGTCAGCAGGACGGCGAAGAGATGGTGTCGAACATCAGCGGCAAGGCTGTTGAGTTGATCCAGTCGCGGCTAGACATGCAGTCATTCATCTACATGTCGAACATGGCTAAGGCTGTTAAGCGTTCCGGCGAAATCTGGCTATGCATGGCGCGTGATGTGCTGGTGGAGCCGGGCCGCAAGATGAAAATGGTTGGCTTGCAGGGCGATATTGAAACGGCAGAACTGACAACGCCGATCCTGAACACGGAAACTGGCGAGGTTGAATATGAGAATGATATTTCCAAGGCCAAGTTTGACGTTATCGTTGATGTAGGGCCTTCGTCTGCGTCCAAGCGCGAGGCCACAGTGCGCGCGCTGACTGGTATGATCCAGTTGACGCAAGACCCGCAGGATAGGGCTGTGTTGACCGGCATGGCGCTAATGAACATGGAAGGCGAAGGCATTTCTGACGTGCGGAAATTCTACCGCAAGAAGATGGTCAGCATGGGTGTTATTGAGCCGAACGAAAAAGAAGAGGCCGAAATGGCAGCGGCAGCGGAACAACAGCAGCCAGATCCGCAGGTGGTTTACTTGCAGGCGGAGACAGAGAAGTCACAGGCGCAAGCTGTCAAAGCGCAGGCTGACACCGAATACACGGCAGCCCGGACGGAAGAGACACGCGCCAAAACCGCCGAAACGCTGGCATCCATTGACAGCAACGAGCGCGAATTGGCACTGAAAACAGCGCAGACCCTTAGCAATTTGACGCGGGGTCAGCAGTAACACGGCAACCGCACCGCCGTTCAATTGGTGTGAGACAAAGAGGCACGACATGGCACTAGACGCAGAAAAAGCAAATCTTGAGGATCAGGAACTTGACGACCAGGAAGTTGATGACGGCGACGCGGACGAAGATGAAGGACCGGACGCGCCGTTAGAGGTTGAAGCCGAAGATGACGGCGATGACGAAGATGACGGCGATGACGAAGTGATTGTATCAATCGGGGATGTGGCCGAAGCGGAAGCCGGCGACGCCGAACCCGCGCCGGCATGGGTGCGTGATCTTCGCAAGCAATACCGCGAGGAAAAGAAGCGCACCAAGGAACTTGAGGCTAAGCTGGCCGAACGTGACGCGGTTGCAAAGCCTGCCGAACAGGCCAAGAAGCCGACCCTTGAGGCCAGCGACTTTGATACTGCCAAGTACGAGGAAAGCCTTGCTGCGTGGTATGATCAGAAGCGCGAACGTGACGCGCAAGAGGCTGCCCTCAAGGCCGAAGATGAAGACGCCGAAAAGGCATGGGGCGAACGGCAGAAAGTATACCAAGAAACCAAGGCTGGCCTCAAGGTGCGTGACTATGACGATGCCGAGGAGGTCGTGCAAGACACGATGTCAGTGACGCAACAGGGCATGATCCTGCAAGGTGCAGAGAACCCGGCGTTGCTGGTCTATGCGCTGGGCAAGAACCCGAAGCGCGCCAAGGAATTGGGATCAATCAAGGACCCGGTGAAATTTGCTTTTGCAGTTGCAAGATTGGAGACACAGTTGAAAGTTGGCAAGAAAAAGGCCTCCACATCGCCGGAGCGTGTCGTGTCCGGCACGGGCCGATCATCTGGGGCAGTTGATAGCACGTTGGAACGGTTGCGCACCGAGGCTGAAAAGACGGGCGACTTCACTGCCGTCCGGGCGCACAAGAAGAAGATGCGCAAGGCTTGATAACCTGCAATCAAGTGTGATAAGGTAACAACTAAGGCGTCATCGGCCTAACCGATAGTTTACAACAGCCGCGTTGCTTAGGTGACGCGGCAAACCAAGTAGCCGCCTGACTTACTGTGGCGAGATGAAACAAGATTTATCTCAACAAAAGCGGGGCTTTCCTGCTTTGCCATGTAAGCTAGGAGCAACTAATGGCTAATACATTTTCAAAAGAGGAGCGCGTTGCCTTCGAGGATATCCTTGAGGGCTTCGAGGATGCGCTTGTTATTTCGCGCAACGTGTCCAAGTATGGCACGAACGCGCAAATGATGGAGCGCGCAAACGACACCATCTGGCGTCCAATGCCCTACATCATGTCGTCTCAAGACCGCGTTGTCGGCACTGACATCACATTTCAAGACGTAAAGCAGCTTTCCGTTCCATCCAACATCGGCTTTCAAAAATCTGTGCCTTGGAAAATGGACGCGCTGGAATTGCGGGACGCCCTGCAAGAAGGTCGCTTGGGTCAGGCCGCATATCAGCGCCTTGCATCTGACGTAAACACCGCAGTTCGTGACGTTGCATCACTGCAAGGAACAATGGTTGTTTCGATTGCAACTGCTGCCGGGACTTATGCCGACATTGCACAGGCCGAAAGCCTGATGAATGAACAAGGTATTGCGGAAGGTGATCGTTACCTTGCACTGTCCACCCGTGACTATAACGGGCTGGCATCCGATCTTGCTGCACGTCAGACAATGGCCGGCAAGCCAACGTCTGCTTACGAGCGTTCTTATGTTGGCAACGTTGCGGGTCTTGAGACATACAAGATGGACGCAGGCAAGCGCATCGCCGCCGCTGGTGGTGGCACGCGCACAATCGCGACAAACGGCGCACAGGTTCAGTATGTTCCCAAGTCGTCCGAGAGCGTCACGGCTGGCGTTATCAACGTCGACAACCGTTACCAGACCGTCACCGTGTCCGCGACAACCGGCGTTGTCGCTGGCGATTGCTTCACCATTGCTGGCATCCAAGCGGTTCACCACATCACGAAAGAAGCGACAGGGCAGCTTAAAACCTTCCGCGTTATTTCGGTGGACAGCGGAACCACAATGACGATCAGCCCGCCTTTGATTGGCGCGAACCAGGGTTCGCCGACTGACGCGGAGCTGGCCTATAAGAACTGCGAAGTTGTCAGCACATCAGCAACCGCTGCAATCGTTTGGCTGAACGTCACTGCCGCTGCGGCCAACCCGTTCTGGCATAAGGACAGCATCGAAATCCTGCCCGCATCCTACGCGGTGCCAACGGATCAGGGTGTTGACGTGATGAAAGGCACAATCGACCAGGGTCTTGAGGTCTGTATGACAAAGTTCTTCAACAACAAGACGTATGTTTCCGAGTATGCCCTCGATGTGCGGTTCGGGGTGGTCAACACCAACCCTGAAATGAACGGCATCATCCTGTTCGGCCAGACCTAAACAATAACGCGGCGGGGCTTCGGTCCCGTCGCATCATATAAGGGGGTCTGCATGGGCTGGACTAAGCGCGACATTATCAATCAGGCGTTTGAGGAAATCGGGCTGGCTGGCTATGTCTTTGACTTGCAGCCCCAGCAGATCGAAAGCGCAGTGCGCAGGCTTGATGCGATGATGGCGACATGGAACGGCAAGGGCCTGCGGCTTGGGTATCCTGTGCCTAATTCACCAGGTTCCGGTGATCCTGACGAAAACACAAACGTTTCTGACATGGCTGTTGAGGCCATGATTTTGAATTTGGCGGTGCGTATCGCGCCGATCTACGGCAAGACGGTATCGCCTGACACGAAGGCCACGGCCAAGGGTGCGTACAATCAACTGATGGCACAGGCCGCGCGACCGATTGAAATGCAGAGGGATGCCTATTCGATCCCGGCTGGGGCTGGCCATAAGGGGTGGCGCGATAGCCGTGACCCGTTCCTTGTGCAGCCCACTGATGAATTGCAGGCTGGTCCTGATAGCCTTTTGGAGTTTGAATAATGACTGAAATCAACCGGCTGACTAGCACAGACGCGCTTGCCGCTGGCGACCTGCTGCCCGTTTACAAACAATCGCAGGGTGACGCGCGCAAGGCCAGTATCACTGTGCTGATGGAATACATCAACGCGAATGCGGATCTGCCAGGCGACCAGTCAACGCAATACGCCGCCCCTAGTTCTACGGGCTTCTCTGTCACTGTGAACGCGGGCGATGTGTGGTTGATCCTGACGCCGACGGCGGGCTTTGCGGCTGGCACGATTGCCCTGCCTGATGCGCCTGCCGACAAAGACACGGTGACGGTTAACTGCACGCAGGCTGTTACGACGCTCACTGTATCATCCGGCAAGACTGTGACAGGCGAACCCACAACGCTTGCGGCCAATGCTTTCTTTACGATGCGCTACGATGCTGTTGCTGGCGTTTGGTATCGGATCGG